>RDXI01000085.1 GCA_004292795.1 Bacteroidota bacterium
GGATAAAAGCGCGTAGAACGTTTATTATTTGGTATGTAGTGCTTTGCCCGTTGTTGTTGGCAGGACTTGTTTTTTTGCTCTTTGCTTTTCGCAGTACGGCAGATATTGACACCAACGAAATTAAAATCAATTTTTGGCGTATGTTGCTCATTGGTGGCTACAATTCTTTGAGCTATTTGTTTTTGCCGTTGTTCATTGTGTTGCTGAATACTATGTTGTATGCACGCGAGCATCAGGGCAATATGTGGAAACATTTGTACGCCTTGCCTGTGCCACGCTGGAGCATTTTTGGGGCAAAAAGCCTTTTTTCGTTGTTGTTATTGGCGTTTAGCTTTGTTTGTTTTGCCCTCTTTTTGTTGGCAACGGGCTATTTGGTTGATGTACTAAAACCTATTTACAAACTTGCTAAAAACGATAATTTGTTTACGACCAATTTGATGTTTGCGTGGCGTATTTTTGTAAGTGGGTTGGGCATTTGGGCTATTCATAATTGGCTTAGTTTGCGCTTCAAAGGCGTAGGCGTGAGCATGGGCATTGCTATAGCTTCTATAGTCATCACGCCTTTTATTCTGACAGGTGCGGAAAAAATAGGCGAGTGGCGTTTTTTGTATCCTTACATTTATGCGTTTGAGTCTGCTATGGATTATCAAAAAGACAAATTATTTGAGTTTTGGCAACCCGAAACGTATTACAGTTTGCTGTATATGCTTGTGTTTGTGGGTGTGGGCTATTGGGAATACAGCCGAAATGGGCATAAATAGGCTTTTTGTCTTGCCTGCTATTATTATTTGGTGCATTTTCATTTCTTGTCGAAAGTCAATGCATGTTATAGTTGATGTGTGTAATTTTGCACGCAATTTTATGAAAAAATGATGGACAATTCTTTTACAACACAGCGCAATGTGGCGTTTATTACAGGCTTTGCATTGCTGTTCATGGCAGTTTTGGCAGGTTATGGCTATGGCTATGCTTTTGGAAGCATATACGTACCAAATGACCACATGAAAACCCTTACAAATCTGCATCAAGCACAAGGCTTATTCAGGTCTTTTATTTACTCCTTCCTGTTGGTTTTGGTGTTAGACGTAGTGGTGGCTTGGGGGCTGTATGTTTTTTTCAGGCAAGTCGACGAGGCATTATCGTTGCTTGTAGCGTGGTTTCGCTTGGCGTATTGTGGCGTGTTTGGCGTTTCGTTTGTGTGTTTGCTGTTTGCCCTAGGACTCTTGCCTTATGTACCACAGGAGGCTACAATGGTTATGATTTCGCTCAAAACCTTTTTGAGTATGTGGTCTTTGGGCTTGATAGTGTTTGGTGTGCATTTGTTTTTGTTGGCTATTTTGCTTTATAAGGCAGGCGTACCAAAAATATGGAGCGTCTTCATGTTGCTTGCCTCCCTTGCCTACGCGGGTATTCATACAGCGTCCCTGCTTTTTGCAGAGTTCGCGCCCTACAAATCCACCGCAGAAGGCATATTTGCCTTGCCTATGGCAGTAGGCGAGTTGGGGCTTGCCTGCTGGCTTATCTTTCGAGGAGGCAAGAAAAAGACTACCTAAAGTTTGTAGCCTATCAACAAAATATCATCTCGTTGAAAAGTGTCTTGTTGGTATTCTTTCAACATAGTTTCGATATTTTTGCCTTGTTCAGGCAAGGAAAAGTGTGCATTTTGTAAAAGATGTTGATGCAACTTTTGTGTGCCTAATCGTTTTCTTTGCGGATTGTTTTGGTCTAATAAGCCATCAGAGCCTACATAAATCTGCGTGTTTGTAGGCAAGATAAGCATCTTGGTTTGGAAGGTTTTTTGTTCATTTTGCTCGCCTCCTATAGCTTTGCGAGTGGCTTGTAACGTATGCACTTTTTCCTTTTCAGGCAAGATATAGTACATATCTATTTTCGCCCCCTCAAATTTGAGCGTTGTCGTTTGTGCGTCATGTGGTTGCCACATCATCACAAGCGCGTCCATACCCATGTTATTGTTGTGTACTTTTTGGTTCAAGGTAAGCACCACATCTTCATGCAATTTCTGCAAAATGCTATGAGGCTCGCCTACCCGACCAATATTCACAATCTTATCCAAAAGCGTATGCGCAATAAGCGTCATAAAAGCACCCGGCACGCCATGCCCTGTGCAGTCCGCCACTACCAATATTTTCCAATCTTGTACTTCGCTTACCCAATAAAAATCACCCGAAACTACATCTCTTGGTTTATACAACACGAAATAGTTTTGTAAAATAGCATCTAATCTTTCCTGCGTAGGCAAGATAGCATTTTGAATAGTATGTGCTACTCGAATACTATTTTTAGTTTGATTGTGCTGTTCCTCTATGTAGTCGCGTTGTGCCGTTATTTCGCATTGTTGTTCTTGCAGTTCTGCATTTTGTGTCAAAATTTCCTCTTTTTGTGCCTCCAATTCTTTGTTGGCTTGTATAATTTGGCTTTCATATACCAAATTCATATTTTTCAAAAAGATAATTGCTAATGTAATGCCTATCGTAACAACAAAAAAAGTAAGGTTGATAAACGAATATCCCCGCAGATATTGTGGAATGTTGGCGCGGTGTATTTCAATATTGAGTAGCCAATGCAAGGGGTCATAAAAAATTAGTAAAGCTATTATATACAAATAACTAAACCAAAAAAAGCCTTTTTCTCGCTTAGGATTGAACAACAATAATGGAAATAAAGAAGAGGCAAGAATAAATATTCTATCGCCAAAGTATTGTGGTATAAAAATATCGTCAGGATAGTTTATTCTTACTAATATTTGTGATATTGTGTTGCTCGTGGGTATGATGAGGCACGCCAACAAACGCCCCGCCAAATGATAATGATATTTATTCAAAAAAAGCACGCATACAAACATACAAGTATTCACAAAACTTGTCAATATTTTGCTAATATCAAAGCGTATGGTTGCGTTGGCTATCGTAAAAAACAACGTTAGCCCACACATAGCCAGCGCGATTTGATTGCACAAAGTAATTTGCCTATTGATAGAAGCAGGCAAGCTACGACTTGTACCAAAAAATGATATTGTATGAATGATTTTTCGAAACATATTGTATGAGTAAACATCAATCTTGATGTTTTCCACAAATATACTATAGTTTTTAAAATAAGAATATATTTTTTTTATGCAAACCTTTGCTGAAAAGGCGCGAGCATCGCGGGCTTGTCCGACTTGATAGCGAAAAGCACAGTTCGAAACACATTTTTAAACTTGCCTTCCAAACATTCGTGGAAAAGTTGCGCAATTTCAGCAGGGATATTTTGAAAAACGCCACAGCCCCACGCGCCCAAAATGATGTCCACACAATTATTTTCTGCCAAAAGCATCAACACTTTTTGCATACGCAAGCGCGTAACTTCCACGATTTTGTCCCTGTTTTCTTCTTCGCGTTGTCGTACTATGCCCGCGTTCACAGCAGGCGAGGTAAGCACATCAGCCTTGTAGAGTTGGGGCAAATAATCGCCCTCGTCATTTTTGAAAAAAGGCACTTGAGGTGAATAAATCATGCTGTCTGTATATAGGCAAGACTTCATGCTTCGGTGCAGTTCGTAGTAGGCAGGGCCTGTCAGTAGGCAAGGATACAAGCCACTGCTTCGAGCCAAACTTTCCTCCTGTGCTTGCGCTCCACCCAAAAAACCGCCTCCCGCATTTTTGGCAGAGGCAAAATTGAGTATGCCTATCTTAGCTGAACTTGCCTGCGTGAGTGCCAACAAGCCCTCGATAGTCGTTTGTTGCGTTACTTGGTAAACAGTTTGATATGATGGAATAGCCACCCAATTTTTCAATTTGGTGTCCAAAATATCCACATTGTAAAAAATAGTGTGGTTTTCTGCCTCTGCTTGCACTTCAGTAAGCGAGATAGACTCGCCTGTAGGCAAGTTATAAAATCCCTTCTCCAATACGCGCAAGGTATCTTCGGCTATAGCAACTCTCGTATTTTTTTTCATAACATTATGTTCTAATGCCAATTACCAACACATCATCAGTTTGGTGATTATTGCCTTTCCATTTTTCCAACTCATTGCGTAGTTGTTGTTCTTGGTCTGCCATAGGCAAGGAACTTATTTTGAGCAAAAACTCACGGAAACGCTTTTTGTAATATTTCATGTTGTCTGTTCCGCCAAATTGGTCTTGGAAGCCATCAGAGAAGATATAAAAAACGTCATCATCTTCATAATCAATCACATGGGTTTCAAATTTCTTCTTGGTGTATTGCGTACTGCCAATAGGGAATTTTGAGCCATCTATTTGTATGATTTCATTGTTGCGCACATAATACAAGGGGTGATGCGCTCCTGCAAAACTTACCTTCTTATTTTCTTCATCAAACAACAACATGGCAATGTCCATGCCATCATTCACGCCATGTTTTTGGAGTTTCATGCGTAATTTTCTGTCGAGCAAATCCAAAATCTTACCAGGGTTCGTGATACGGTTTTCGTTGATAATCTCATCTAACAACGTATTGCCCAACACAGTCATAAAAGCACCGGGAATTCCATGTCCTGTGCAGTCTGCCGCCACAATGACCTTGAAAAACAAAGTGCGGTGTTCTTGCCCAGGGAGCGAGCCAGAACGTTTTACTTCAGAATACCAATAAAAATCACCCGAAACAATATCACGTGGTTGTAAGAAAAGAAAACTATCTTTGAAATTGGACGTTACGGCTTCTTTGCTACCTAAAATAGCTTGTTGAATACGGCTTGCATAATTGATACTTGCCGTAATGTTTTTGTTTTTGTTCTCGATAATGTCCGTTTTGCGCATTATCTCCTCCGTTTGCAGGGCTAAGGCTTGAGTGCGTTCTTCCACACGCTTTTCGAGGGTTTGGGTAAGGTCTTCTACTGTAGAGAAGGATTTTGCCAAGCGCACCGAAAGCACAAAAGACTGTGTGAAAATGAACAACAAAAGCCCATAAGAAGCATAAAAGCCTGTTTGGATAACGTGGCTGTCATGCAAAATGTCGTTGATGGTAGAGAGGAAAAATATGGCAGAACCTACCAAAAATATCCTCGCCGCGTCTCGGTCTTGATAAGCGGCATTCACAAGTGCGTACATAATATACACACCCGACAAACTCATAAATATTTGGGCAAAGAATTGTGTTTCAGAGAAAAACGAAGGAGGCGTAACGAACACCAATACCAACAAAACAGCACAAACGCCTTGAATGATGTATAAAGCTTTCTTTGAAAATTCTTCAGGATAGACTGCCCTGAAAAACATGACATAAAAAGGAAAGCCCAAATATACGGTTACGTATTCTATCAAAAATGTAAATTCCCAAGGAAACGAAGGGAAAAGATGTAACAAGTAGCGTTCATCTGTCAAGGTAGTGCGAAGCCCAAACAACAAGCCCACAATAAAGAAATAGAGCGCGGAGCGGTCTTTGCGCCTCAAAAGATAAATGCCCAAGTGATAAATTGCCATGACAAAAAAGCCACCTGCCATTATCAAATCTACAGCGACCATGCGGTCTCGGTGGTTTTGCAATACTTCCGACCTGCCCAATTCTATTGATTGCCTTATTCCGCCTGTATTGTCGTGAAAGTTGGAAACGTGAATAATGAGTTCCAAGTCGTCTGTGGCATATTCAGGCAGTTTTACCACAACGGGCAACATATAAGGGCGCATTTCGTCATGGCTCTTGCCTACCTTGCCTGCGCTGGAGAGCAAATGACCATTCGCATACAGTTCGTAGGCTGTGCCGATAGTGAGCAATTTCAGGGCGAGTTCGGGGCGTTTGGCAGGGAGCTTGACCATGAGTCGGTACGTGGCATAGCCCTTGCCTGAAATACGGTTTTGGTTAATCGTGTAGCGAAGCCAAGAAGAAGGTACAGGGATTAGGTAAGGCGTAGGCGGTTGTTGATGTAGGTCTTCGCCCAAGAAAAATTGCCAATAAAATTCCCATTCGCCATCAAGAGTAAGGTGTGTATTTTTCTCAAAATTCCATTGTGATAAATCCAATAAACCCACTTTTGCCTTAGGGTTAGGCACTTGTGGCGAACAAGCAACCAAGCCTAATGCAAAGCCTAAGAACAGTATTTTACAATAATTAAGCCAATACAAGGGTTTCACAGGGAGCGAAGAAGTTGGTGGTAACGGACTGTTGGTTGTTTTACGAAAATCGTACCATTTAGCCATTCGATTGCAATATTACACACTTATTTTGTATTTTTACAGAAAAAATAGAAAAGCGAAAAAAAATATAACTTTTATGGATATGATGTTGGTCTTGCTGGCGGGTTGTTTGGTGGCGGTGTCCAATGCGTTATTGGGTTGTTGGCTTGTTTTGCGCAAAAATGTATTGGTAGGAGATGCTATTGCACACGCAGTCTTGCCCGGCATTGTGCTTGCCTACTGGATTACACAAAGCAGAGGGAGCGGATATATGCTCATAGGTGCGGCGGTGTTGGGTATGTTCATCACGTGGCTCATAGAAACGCTACAACGCAAGGCTTCGATGCAACAAGACGCTTCTATTGGACTTTCTTTCACTTTTTTGTTTGCTGTTGGGGTGATAATGGTTTCGTGGTTGGGCGATAAGGTGGACTTAGACCAAGAGTGCGTTTTGTATGGCGATTTGGCGTATATTCCGCTTGATACGCGCCCTTTGTGGCAACTTGTGGGGCTTTTTGTGGGCGTGTGTGTTTTTTTGTACGTGGGGCATCGAGGTTTGTGGCTCACTACTTTTGACGAAAACTACAGCGCGAGCATAGGCATTTCCACTGTTTTTTGGCACTATAGTTTGATGAGCGCGGTTTCATTTAGCACTGTTTTTTCGTTTGAGGCGGTGGGTGCAGTGTTGGTTGTGGCGTTTTTGGTTGTGCCACCTGCTACAGCTTACCTGCTGACGGAGTCCTTGCCTACCATGTTGTTTTTTTCGGTTATCTTTGCCATTATAGCGGTGTTTGTGGGCTATGCGGTGGCAGTGGCATTGAATACGTCTTTGGCGGGTACAATGGCGACTGTAGTAGGGGCAGAGTTTTTCCTTGCCTTCGCTTACACAAGGCTAAAAACAGCTTATTATACAGTTTAAAAATATTTTTCTTGCAATTTCATAATAAAGCCTTTATTTTGGGGCAGTTTTTCTGTATTTCTATCATTTTTTCAAAACTTATACTAACTTGAACTCACTTTTCCGCAAAAAATCGGTTACGCAAATCCTGCAAGACATAGAAGACAACAAATTGCAGGAAGGACATGGACTGAACAAGACCTTGCGCCTGACCGACCTCGTATCTTTTGGCATTGCGGCTATTATTGGCGCAGGCATTTTTAGCACTATAGGCAAGGCTTCTTATGATGGAGGTCCCGCAGTGATGTTTTTGTTCATCTTTACGGCTATAGCTTGTTTGTTTTCCGCCCTCTGTTATGCAGAGTTTGCCTCTACCATTCCTATCAGTGGCAGTGCTTATACATACGCCTACACAACCTTTGGCGAAGTGATTGCGTGGGTATTGGGTTGGGCGTTAGTTATGGAGTATGCAGTGGGCAATATCGCGGTGGCTATTTCGTGGTCTGACTATTTCACTACGCTCATGCAAGGCTTGGGTTTGGATATTCCCGCCTATTTCACGATGGATTATTTGTCGGCTTCGCGGGCTTTTGCCAAGTCGCAAGTGCTTCTAAGTGAAGGCATTAGCTTAGATAAAATGCCCGACAACATCAAAATCGCGCTACAAGCATGGAATACTGCTCCGCAAATTAGCGGTGTGCGTTTGATTGCCGACTTGCCTGCTTTGTTGATTACGCTATCAATAACCGCGCTTGTATATGTGGGCATCAAGGAAAGCAAAAACGCGGGGAATGCGATGGTATTGTTGAAAGTGATTGTGGTGATTATGGTCATTATCGTAGGAGCGTTTTATGTCAATCCTGCAAATTGGAGTCCCTTCGCGCCCAATGGCGTTACAGGTGTTTTGAAAGGCGTTTCGGCTGTGTTTTTTGCTTATATTGGTTTTGATGCTATTTCTACTACTGCCGAAGAATGTAAGAATCCGCAACGTGACTTGCCTCGTGCCATGATGTATTCGTTGGTAGTTTGTACGATACTTTACACGTTATTGGCGTTGGTGCTTACGGGTATGGTGAGCTATACAGAATTGGAAGTGGGCGACCCATTGGCGTATGTTTTTGGCAAACTGCACATTGATTTTATGGCGGGTATCATTTCGTTGAGTGCGGGGGTGGCTATGGCGAGTGTGTTTTTGGTGTTTCAATTAGGGCAACCGCGTATTTTGATGACCATGAGTCGTGATGGACTTTTGCCTAAAGCCTTTGCACGCGTTCACCCTAAGTACAAAACGCCTTCTTTCTCTACAATTTTTACAGGCTTTTTGGTGGCAATACCTGCCTTGTTCATGAACCTAACCGAAGTTACGGATTTGACAAGTATAGGAACATTGTTTGCCTTCGCGGTAGTGTCGGCAGGCGTGTTGCGTTTGGAAAATGTACCTGAACAAAAGGGCGTAGCGCGTTTTCGTGTGCCTTATTACAATAGTCAGTGGATTATTCCTATTGGTTTGGTGGTGTTGCACGTGCTTTTGTGGCAATACAACCGCCCTGAAGTGATAGATTTCTATACGTTTACGAATAAAAATGCGGTAGAATTACGCGAAAAGAGTTTGAAGGAGTCGATAGAAACCTTGCCTACCCTGACCGAAGCCAAACGCGCCAAGAAGCAAATCGCTATAGCTGATGAAAAAGTATCGATAGAACAAGCCAAAAAACTCTCCACGTGGGACGTTACGCTTCCTCGCCTGCCGATGTGGGGCTTTTGGATAGGCTGTATCGTCATGGCGTTTTTGTGTTTTAAGCACAAGTTATCGCTTATTCCTGTGATGGGTGTGCTAACCAACTTCTACCTGATGACGCAATTAGGTATCCAAAACTGGATGTGGTTTGGCGTGTGGATGGCAATAGGCTTGACGATATATTTTAGCTATGGCTATAGGTTCAGTAAATTGCGAAAATCCTGATAACCGAAAACTGTAGCACACCCTTTCTAGGGTGTGTTTCAAAAAACAAGTTCAAAAAATTGCAAAAAACTGTAGCGCACCCTTTCTAGGGTGCGTTTCAAAAACTAAGCGAAAAAGCTGTAGCACACCCTTTCTAGGGTGTGTTTCAAAAAACAAGTTCAAAAAATTGCGAAAAAGCTGTAGCACACCCTTTCTAGGGTGCGTTTCAAAAAACAAGTTCAAAAACTAAGCGAAAAAGCTGTAGCACACCCTTTCTAGGGTGCGTTTCAAAAAAACATAGTACATTATGGAACATCTGCAAATATTTTATAGACGAAATTTACCACATTATTATCCAAAAGGCAGAAAGTTTTTTGTTACCTTTCGTTTGGCAGACACAATTCCCCAAATAAAATTAGACGAATGGAAGCAATGGTATGATGAAGAAGCAGGCAAGATAAGACATAATACGCTTCTGAACAACGAAGAAAAAGATTTACAAACAGATATATTACAAAAGAAACATTATGCTTTGTATGATGGTTACTTGGATAATAACCAAAATATACAATATCTGAGCAATCCCGCAGTAGCAGACATTGTAAAAAACGCCATTTTGTATTACGAAAATCAATATTATCAAACACTTTCGTTCTGTATTATGCCTAATCATGTACATTGGGTTTTTGATACTGCAATTCAAATGAATAATACGATAAAAGAGTATAAAAATTTGAACTATTTTGTGCCAAGTATTAAGGGATTTACTGCTAAAGAATGTAATAAAGTATTGGGCAGAACAGGGGCTTTTTGGCAAAAAGAAAGCTATGATAGAGTAATACGGAATGCTCAAGAAGAAGAAAATATATTGCGATATGTATGGACAAACCCAACTAAAGCGGGTTTGGTAAGCAAAAATGAAGAATGGACATATAATTTTATGCTATGATTTTATCATAAAAAGTTTGTTAAACAGTTTTTATATAAATAAAAGTTTATGTTAGAGCATGATAATAAGTGAGAACGCACCCTAGAAAGGGTGCGCTACAGATGTTTTATTTATTCAATTACAAATACCCATAATAACCCTTTATGATTCGTCTTGCAATACAAAAAAGTGGTCGATTGAGTGATGACAGCCTCGCCCTGATGCGCGAATGTGGCATTTCCTTTCACCAAAGTGCGGGAAAATTGAAAGCAGAAGCGAGCAATTTTCCTATCGAGTTCTTATTTTTACGTGATGATGATATTCCGCAATACGTAGCCAATGGCACAGCCGATTTGGGCATCGTAGGCGAGAATGTCTTGGTCGAAAACAACGAAACTGTCGATTGGGTGGAGAAGTTGGGCTTCGGCAAGTGTCGCCTTGCCATTGCGGTAACCCGCGACTCGGCGTATGAAAATGTGGGCGACCTGAACGGCATGAAAATCGCCACTTCGTACCCGCAAATCTTGCGCAACTACCTAAAACGCCACAACATCAAGGCGCACATTCACGAAATTAGTGGTTCGGTAGAGATAGCTCCCAGCATAGGATTGGCGCAAGCCATTTGCGATATTGTGAGTTCGGGTAGTACGCTTATGAGCAATGGACTGAAAGAAGTGGAAACTGTGATGCAGTCCGAGTCGGTGTTGATTGCTACGCCCAACCTGACGCAAAGCAAAAAAAATATCTTGGAACAACTGCGTTTTAGGATTCAAAGTGTGCGCAAGGCGCAAGAATACAAGTATATCTTGATGAATGTGCCAAACCACGCTATAGAGCGCGTAAGCAAAATCTTGCCTGTGTTGAAAAGCCCAACTATTCTTCCGCTTGCCTTAGAGGGCTGGAGTTCGCTACATTCTGTAGTGCGCGAGGACGAGTTTTGGCGCGTCATCTCACAACTGAAAGAAGCAGGCGCGGAAGGAATTTTAGTGATTCCTATCGAAAGAATGGTTGCCTAAATTTTCCAAATTACACAGCAACAATAAAATTGTTGCTGTTTTTTTTATCACAGTCAGTAGCTTATGAACAAATACATTAAAGATTTTATCTTCATAGCCTTAGGCGTAACTTCTGTAGCTTTTGGCTTAGAAAGTTTTTTGTTGCCCAATAAATTTATAGATGGAGGCGTTACGGGCATTTCGCTTTTGGTCAGTGGCATTACAGAATTGCCTTTAGGGTTGTTGTTGGTGCTTATCAATTTGCCCTTTATCTTGTTGGCTGTCAAGGTCATAGACCGTACTTTTGCCATCAAAACAGGCTTGGCTATCGCAAGTTTGGCTATCTTGGTGGCTACAGTGCATTTTCCCGAAGTTACACGAGATAAACTGTTAGTATCTGTTTTTGGTGGTTTTTTTGTGGGTTTGGGCATAGGCTTGGCTATTCGCGGAGGGGCAGTATTGGACGGCACAGAGGTTTTGGCAATCTTTGTGAGTCGAAAAATGCACATTTCGATGGGTGATGTCATCATTACGCTCAATGTATTGATATTCGCGTTTGCGGCTTACCTGCTGTCAGTAGAGCAAGCCCTCTATGCTATGATGACCTATTTTGTGGCTTCGAAAGCCCTCGACTTTGTGATAGAAGGCATCGAGGAATATACAAGTGTTACCATTATTTCTGCTCAAAACTTAGAAATTCGCAAGATGATTATCGAGGATTTGGGGCGAGGCGTTACGGTTTATAAAGGCATGGGAGGCTATGCTGTAGAAACACAAGCCCGCGAGTTTGACATCATTTATACCGTTATCACACGCTTAGAATTGAACCGCCTCTATACCGAAGTAGGCAAGATTGATGCCAATGCGTTCATTGTTACGAACCGCGTGAAGGACATCAAAGGCGGAATTATCAAAAAACGCCCTTTGAATCATTGAAATAAAGCGAATTAATGCACTCGCATACGTACTTTATCATTTTCTATGACGCTAAAATACGACTGCCAATCTTGGCGCGAACATATTATTTGTGTAAGAAAATCGGCTGAAGTATGAATTTCAAAAATATTGAGTCTAACTAAAATAATCCCAAATGGAAAAGGAAGTTTATCACGATATAGTTATTGATTTTATAGAATTTTATCTCTATGGATGAACTACAACACCCTGTATCCCCTCGTTTCCTTGGGGATTGCCTGTCAAGGGTTTTTCAGTGTCTTGAGTACGCTTAGGCTTCTGAATATTCACTTCAGATAGCACTTGTATTCGTTTTTATGGCGTTTGAGAGCCATTTAAGCTACTTTGGAGAAGACACTCCCTACTTTTGAGATTTTACGCTTCCTGAAAGATTTTTCAGTGCAACCTCTATCCCGTCGCGATGTCAAAGAACCTTGTTTTTGATAGGCAAAAATAAAAAGGTATTTTTACAATACCAAATTTTTGAAAAAATATTTTTTATGGGTATAAAATTATATATATAACTATATTTTTCTATAAAACAATGGAAGTTTTAGTATACCATATCACCAAAATCTTTATCAAAGGTAACTACAGTCCTTTCCTCTTCAGTAGCTTTTGTAAGCACTGTCATATCGTCAATACCTTGAAAGTCAGTTCGTACCCATTTTACATCAAGCCCTGCCTCGCGCAACTTTTGGACACACAAAGCAGGAAAGTTCTCATCAGCTAAAAACTTCATTTAAGCGGCGTTTTGTAAAATTGGATAGATTTTTTCTTGCTGTAAGGCATATTGCGCATAAGCAAAACACGCTTTTACATCTTCTTCTGTAATGCCTTGATATTCTCCTAATACTTCTTTCATAGACCATCCGTTGGCAAAAAAGCCAACTATGAGTTCTACAGGCAGACGCGTTCCTTTGATAACAGGCTTGCCTACCATTACTTTCGGGTCAATGCTTATTCTATCTTGCCACATATTTTACACTGTTTTTACAAAGCAAAAGTACATAATTTTTTGCAAACTCGCCTACTTTACAGTAAAAACGCCCTTTGAATCATTGAAATAAAGCATGAGGTAAGATTATTTGCATTTTTCGAGGTTTTTTCACTTGTTTCTTTCGTTCTTGACGCTTATTTTTGCGAAAAAACAAGCGTACAATTATGTGGTTCAACGTAGTAAAATATACCCCTGCACAACTCGCACTGTTTGCAGTAGCCGCCATGTTTTGGATATTGGCGTACATTTTGATAATTCGCAATATACGTAAATACAAATACGTAGGCGTGCCTATTGCGGCAGTCTGTACCAATTTTGCGTGGGAAACGCTTTGGAGTACCGCTTTTTATTCGGATATGGGCGATGCCTTTGAATGGGGCTATCGCGCTTGGTTCTTTTTGGATATATTCATATTCATTGGTATTTTGCAATACGGACACAAGCAACTACCCGACAACACCATGCTTCC
>RDXI01000086.1 GCA_004292795.1 Bacteroidota bacterium
GTTAAAATATGCTTATGAAAGCCTATTAAGTATTGGTTATGGTGATGAAAAACGATTAAATATCAACAAAATAAAGGTTATGAGTCAAATAAAATACTTTAACAACGTTGAAAGTGAGGAATTACAAAATATTGCCGCAAAAATAAAAGTTAAAATTCTAACTCTTACCGATGGAATGGCAGAAGTAGGGGAAGATTTTATTTATCCATAATCCCCCCACTGGCGCAATCATCCTCGCTTGTGCCTCTCTAACTGAAGCCTCTGGCTTCCGCCGTAGGCGAACCAACCGAAAACAAGCAGGCAAGGCGGGAGTCTTACCTGTTTTTTCATTGAGCCATAGCATTGAGATAGAATTGTTGTTGGACAGCATCTTTTACCTTTGCCATTATAATAAGATTATGACTCCAAGAAATTTCTCCAACAGCCTGTTGGAGAATTGGAGCGTGTCGATATGTCAGATAAAACTGCCTCATGTACCAAAGGTTTTGGGTAGAAAAACCTTCAGTATTGGGGAATTCCATTTTAAGGTCTTGCGATAGCCGTTCTACTACAGATTTGCCCCAACCTTCGGTTTCTTGGCGTTCTGTGATGGTCTTGCCTATGTGCCAATACAGTTCTATCATAGCACGATTGACATATTGCCCAGCACGCACTTGTGCATGGCGTATGCTGTCCTTGATTTCAGTCAGCAAGTTTTGGTAAGAGTCGTTTTGTATTTCCATGTTTTATTTGGTTAGGCTTTTTTCGAGAAGCGTGTGCAAGTGTTCATTTTCTTGCCAATAACAAAATAATTGAAAGTACAAAAATAACACTTTGTTTCAAATAACCATAACCTTTGCTTTTATTTTGCACTATTTTTCAAAACAAAATATAGATACGAATGTAGGCAAGGCGGGAGGTTTGTCTAATTGGTGTTGGTCTTGGCTGTTATGCCCGAAAAACGTATCGACAAGCGTAAATAAAGAAAATTGCACTAAAAACGCAAGGTTTTTGGTGCAATCACAAAAAAGCCCTTTGCATACACAAGGGGCTTGGTGTTGAGTATCTGATACATCAAATACTACTTCGCGTTCAAAACGTCTTGTACCGTATCGGTAGGGACAATCTCCTCTTTGAAGGTGTAAGCACCTGTTTTGGGAGAGCGTACAGTGCGGATAACTTTCGAGTAACCGCGCGTGTCTTGTTTTTTGAGGGTTGCAACAACTTTCTTTGCCATGGTCGTTATTTAATTTCTTTGTGAACAGTACAGCGTTTTAGAACAGGGTTGTATTTGCGCAATTCCATACGTCCTGTGGTATTTTTACGATTTTTGGTCGTGATGTAGCGCGACATACCGGGCATACCGCTATTTTTATGCTCCGTACATTCAAGGATTACTTGAATACGATTGCCTTTCTTTGCCATCTCTCAATGTAGGTTTTTTTGTTTAAGACCGCAAAGTTAGGGTATTGCTTACACTTTTGCAAATTTTTCGAAAATATTTTTTTAAAAGCTGTAGGCAAGCAAATTAGCTTGTCCGCGAATGTTTGGCGTGTTGTCTGTTTTCGGACAAAGTAGCCAATGTACTCGCTACATAAAATACTGAAAATCAATGTTTTATATTTTTGGCATATTTTAGGCAAATAAAGGTTGGAGGGATTTCAGTGGGTAGGCAAGCTGGTTGGCATGTTACAAATTTTCAGGTTGGCAGGCAAGCAGGTTTACAGTTTGGCAGGTAAGCAGATTTTGTACTCATTCACTCCCTCACTCATTCACTCCTTACTCATTCACGCTCATGGATAAGATACGCAAGAAAAAATTTTGGAATAACCAACGCTTGGCGGTGTTTGGTGGTTCGGGTATTTTGATAGCCTTTGTATTATATACGTTTGTGTTTGCCGATGGTCGCTCCAAACTGAACGTGCAAACAGACCGCTTGACCATTTCTACAGTCAAACAAGGCAAGTTTGATGAGTACATCATCTTGCAGGGCGTAGTGCAACCTTTGAAAACAGTGCGCGTAGATGCTATAGTGGGCGGACACGTAGTACAGAAATTGGCAGAGGGCGGGAGCATGGTCAAAGAAGGAGATGTGTTGCTTATGTTAGAAAATCAGTCCTTGCAACTTAGCTTCCTACAGTCCGAAACAGAAGCTAACCGCCTTGTGAATGACCTCCAAAACACGCGCCAACGCCTAAAAGTGGATAAATTCACGCTCCAAAAAAACTTGGCTACGCTTGATTATCAAATAGCGCAAGCTCACGAGGAATTTAAGCGCAATGAACAACTTTGGAACGGCAAAGCCATTTCAGAAGCAGAATACAACAAAGCCAAACGCGAGTATGAACGTCTTGCACGCCAACGCGAAATAGAAATGCAATCGCAAAATTACCAAGAAGAAAACTCGCATATCCAAATCAATCAACTTGAAGGCACGCTGAACCGTACAGAACGAAACGTGGGACTTTGGCGCAAAAACCTTGACAATTTGTCTATCAAAGCACCCATCGCAGGTTTGCTTTCCTCCATTGATGTCGAGATAGGCTCGAACATAGCACAAGGGCAAAACATAGCCCAAATAGACGACCTAAGCGGGTTCAAGGTGCGTGCCGAGATAGACGAACACTACATTTCGAGGGTGTTTGTGGGCTTGAAGGCAACTTGTGAGTTCAGCGACCAAAAAATCCCTATCGTTATTTCGAAGGTATATCCCGAAGTGCGCAATGGCAGGTTTAAGGCGGATTTTGTGTTCGAGAAATCCTCGCCTGCAGATTTAAGACGCGGGCTAACCTTGCCTACGTACTTAGAATTGGGCAAGTCTGCGCAAAGTTTGCTCTTGCCTGTAGGCGCGTTCTTTTCAGACTCAGGCGGGAGTTGGGTGTATGTGTTGGATAGTTCGGGCAATCGTGCTACAAAACGCGCTATCACATTGGGCAGAAAAAACCCCGATTATTACGAAGTTTTGAGCGGTTTGTCAGTAGGCGAGCAAGTTATCACAAGTTCCTATAGTGGTTTTGGGAACAAAGAAGTATTGATGTTGAATAAATAGGCAAGAGGCTATCCAAAGGTAGCCTCCAATGCCATTGAGCTAACAAACAGAAGACAGGATTAACAAGATTAACAGGATTTTTTCTTTTCTTTAGTGCGTCAAAAACAACAAAAACAAGCCCAATTTACCTGTAAATCCTGTTAATCTTGTCTAAAATTCCTTAGCTCAATAGCATTGAGGTAGCCTCTTTTATTACCAAATTTTGTTGAGTAGCCTTCGATTCTGTGAGGTTTAGCAACCCATATCCATAGCTAAGAACTCGCCTGAAGCCCAGCCTTCGAATTTGCCATAGCGCACTTTGTACCACGTTTCGCCCATTTCATTTTGGAAAATGTTGTCAGGCTCGTCGAAGTTTGTGGGAGGTAAGAGATATACTTCTTTGCCAAACGGGATAACTTTGATGAGTTTTTGGTCGGTCATCGGGTTTTCGCGGATACTCAAGCCCGACTTGGCAGTTACTGTAGCTGTAGAAAGGCATAGGTAAGCACTGAAAACGTAGCCTTCTTTGCTTCCGTAGCGCACTTTGCACCAAACACCTTCCAAGCCATTGACAACATCAGTTTTTTCGCCAAACTCTGTGATACCCACTTCTGCATTTTTGGGTGCAACCGTAACGGGCTTACCTGTAGCACTGCCACTGTTGCGCAAAGTCAAGCCTGATTTAGCCGTAACCAAGCCTTTTTGCAACACATCATCAAAACTTGTTTTGGTGGCATCATCTCCTTCAGTGGCTACAGAGGCGTTGCTTGTAGCTTTCACATCATCACCCAAACGTAGGTAAGCACCAAATGCCCAGCCTTCTTTTTTGCCGTATTGTACTTTGTACCAATTCGATTTTTTGCCCTTCAAAGTAGCAGATTCGCCTTTTTCTACAATGTTCACAATGGCATTGGTAGGCAAGAGTGTTACGAGTTTGGCTTTACTTTCGGGGTTTTCGCGCATGGCTAAGCCCGATTTTGCGGTAACAACCGCCTTGCTTTCGCCTTCTTTGGCATTGCCTTCTTCTTTGTTGCCTTCTTCCTTGCCTGTTGGTTCATCTTTTTTGTCAGCGGCTTTTTCGGTAGTTTCTTTTTTGTCGGCTTCCTTTTTCTCGCCTTCCTTGCCTCCGCAGTTTGCCAAAAGCAATGCGCCACACAAAGACAAGTTCAATAACGTTTTTTTCATAATCAAGTAACGGGTTTTGAAATAGTGTAACGGGGTTGTTACATAGCAAAAGTAAGAATACTATTTGGAAAATCGTGTGTTTTTTGTAATTTATCAGAAAAAAATTACGCCATGACTGCCAACATATCGAGTATTTTCTCGCCTGCGTCTTGCCTGCCTGTGATGCTGATGTGCTGTTGGGCTTCTTGGCGGGCTATGCCTTTGGTGAAAATGCGCCATGCGACCTCGCCTGCTATTTTGACTTCGCACATGGAGCTTGCGGTGCTGTCCGTTACCAATTCCCATGCTTGCCCGTTGTGGTGCAGTTGCCACTTGCCTACGTTTTCCACTATGAAGTGCAACAAATCGCCTTGCTTGCCTGTCATGCTTCTGTAATGGTGTGGCAAAGCCCGCATGGACGTGTCGAGGTGTGGAAAATACAATTCGGGGGCATACAGTTCTTCAGTCTTGCCTACTGCAAGGCGGATTTGCTGTTGATGATGCCATTTCTCGGTGTATTCGCGGGCTATGTGAAACCAATTTGCGGAATGTTCCTCGCCTGCCCACGCTACCGAAAAGATAGCTTGCTCGAAGGGCGCGAGTGTTTGCAAGTAATCGCTGTACTCCTTGCCTGTAGTTTCGAGCAAATGCACCAACATAGCAGGACTAACTCGGCGCATAGCCTTCACCCAATCTGCATTCAAGCCATTGAGGAACGCTACAAGGTCTTGGTAGCTTTGAATATTGGTAGGCACTTCGCCAAAATAGCCATCTCGCGCTATAGACAATCCACGAATGTTGCCATCAAGCAAGTGTACTGCCACATCTTTTACTTTCCAAAGCGGGGCTATGGTTTGTTTTTGCCAATCAGCAGGCGAGAGCGACTGCAATAGGGCTATCAATTTCGCATCAAGCGTTGCGAACAAATGGGCGGTGAATAGGGGTTCGATAGGTTTCATCTTTTTTTTCGCAAAATAAAAAAAAACACCCAAAAACTGTAGTTATATAAAAAAAACACCCAAAAACTACAGTTTTTGGGTGGGGTAGGCAAGTTTATTTTTCCAAAGCCTCTTCTACACTTTCGCAATATTGAATGTCGTATTTTTCCCATTCAAATTCGGGGTGTTCTTGTGCGATTTTGTTGCGTCCTATTTCTACGCTTTTTTTGAAGAGCGTATCAGCAGGCAAGATTTTTCTATAGCTTTGCAAGCCGTATTTGAGCATTTCGGGCTTCCATTCCACATGATACCACACCATAGAGGCTTGGTGAAAGGTAGTGAGTTTGCGCTTGTCGAATATGAATTTTTGGATAACGTCTTTGCTCTTTTTCACAAAATCTCCTATTTGCATAAAAAGCTCACGGAAACTTTGCTCTGGCACATACGACACCAAAAGTTCGCACACAAGCACTTGGGGATTTTCGTCTAATTGATATACTTTCGCGTAGCGATTTTCCAATAAGACGTGAGATATGGTTAGCATAGTATTCATATAACTTAAAAAGTGGTTTCTTTCTATAACAAAATACGCCTACAGTTTGTTTGCTTGCCTACATGAAAGTAATACTAAAAACCTTGCCTAACAATAACTTGTGAGCGGGCTTATGTAACAATTTGCTATTTTTGCCTACTTACACTACAATTCGAGCTTTTTATGAATTTCAACGAAAACGTTAAAGAAGGTTTGCGCTCTGTGCGTGCCAATATGCTTCGGTCAGTCCTCACCGCCCTGATTATAGCCATTGGCATTACGTCCTTAGTGGGCATACTCACGGCTATAGACAGCATACAGGCATCTGTGAACAATAGTTTTGCCGAATTGGGCGCGAATGCGTTTGATATAGAAGTGCCAAGACCTATGGGCAGGCGTTTTGATGGGCGCGATGATAAAACCTTTCCTCCCATTCAATACAGGCAAGCTGTAGCCTATCAAGACCGCCTCAACCTTGATGCAAAGGTAAGCGTGTCGGCTATAGTGTCGGTAGGGGCAGAAATAAAATACGAAAGCAAACAAACCAACCCCAACATTTCGGTTATTGGGGCGAATGAATATTATTTTGTAGCCAAAGCCATCAATGTAGCCAAAGGGCGCAGTTTCTCGCCTTATGAGCAGAAAGAAGGAAGTCATGTGGTTGTCATTGGGTATAGTGTGGCTGATGTGCTTTTTGGAAAAAGTGACCCGTTGAACAAGGTCGTAAATTTTCGTGGCGGACATTATAGAGTTATAGGCGTGATGGAAGAATCGGGAAGTGCGCCCGGTGGGGGCAATGACCGCACTGTGATTGTGCCTTTGGAAAATGGCAGACTTTTGGCGGGGCAGTTCGTGCCTACTTACAACATTAGCACGGTACTTTCGAACACGATAGATTTTCAAATGGCTATAGGCGAGGCTACAGTTTTGATGCGCAGTATTCGCGGAGATGCCTTAGGTATGCCCGACTCGTTCAAAATCTCAAGGAGCGAAACTTTAGCAGACCGTTTGGCTTCAGTAACAGGCTATCTCAAAATTGGGGGCGGTGTGATTGGCTTCATTACGCTCTTGGGCGCGGCGATTGGCTTGATGAACATTATGCTCGTGTCTGTAACAGAACGTACCCGCGAGATAGGCATACGCAAAGCACTTGGCGCGACACCTTTCCGCATCAGGCAACAATTTTTGATTGAGGCAATCGTGATTTGCCAAATCGGAGGCGTAGCAGGCGTTATTTTCGGGCTGTCTATCGGCAATGTGGTAGCAGTGGCATTGGGCGGAGGCGCGTTTATTGTGCCTTGGGTGTGGATAATGTTGGCGTTTGCGGTCTGTGTGTTTGTGGGCGTGGTTGCGGGTTATTACCCTGCTTACAAGGCTTCGCGCCTTGACCCTATCGAGTCTTTGCGCTTCGAATAATTTGCACATTCTACAAAGTTCGCTACCTTTGCGCCTCGAAAGAACAACATGGAAGCCCCGTATCTCAACTTATTGCGCCATATCTTAGACAATGGCACTATCAAAACCGACCGCACAGGCGTTGGTACAAAAAGCGTATTTGGCTACCAAATGCGACACGACCTATCGCAAGGTTTTCCTTTGCTAACAACCAAAAAAATACACCTCAAGTCGGTTATTCACGAACTTTTGTGGTTCTTGAAGGGCGACACGAACATTGCCTACCTCAAAGAAAATGGCGTAAGCATTTGGGACGAATGGGCTGACGAAAAAGGCGAACTCGGTCCCGTGTATGGGGCGCAATGGCGCAAATGGCGCACTATAGAAGGCGAAACGATAGACCAAATCGCACAAGTGATAGACCAAATCAAACGCAATCCCGACTCAAGGCGCATTATCGTAAGCGCGTGGAATGTAGGTGATGTAAGCAAGGTAAAACTTCCGCCTTGTCACGCGTTGTTTCAGTTTTATATCGCGCATGGCAAACTTTCCTGCCAACTCTACCAACGAAGTGCAGACGTATTTCTGGGCGTGCCGTTCAATATTGCCTCTTATGCCTTATTGACGCAAATGGTGGCGCAGGTGTGCGACTTGGAGGTAGGCGAGTTTGTGTGGACAGGTGGCGACACACACTTGTATCTCAATCACTTCGAGCAAGTAGCAGAACAGCTCTCACGCGAGCCACGCGCCTTGCCTACTATGCGCCTGAACCCTGCCGTAAAGGATATTTTTGGCTTCCAATACGAAGACTTTACCCTCGAAAACTATCACCCACACCCACGCATCAACGCGCCTGTGGCAGTGTAGGCAAGTCTTAGCAAGCGAACTTGTGTAAAAGAGTTATTTCGTCCAACAATCGGTCTATATGCGTTTTGAATTTGGTTTTTACAGCTCGTTGTTGCTCATTTTCTTTGTGCATACACTTGTTTACAGCTTTTTGTCTTTCCGAAAATATTTTCAACACGGGTTTCAGGCTTCGCTTTGGCTCTCGCTTTTTTTGTTGCTTTCTGCTTTATACATCGCGCCTTGGATGCTCGGTTTTGCGGGGTGGTATGCCAGCCAACCCTATCGAGATTTCTTGTTTTATATGCCTTTTCAGCATCTTTTTTTGATAGCTCCCAGCGTATATTTTTATGTGCAGAGTCTGTTAAATCCCGCTTTCAGGTTTCATAGGCAAGACTTTTGGCATTTCTTGCCTGCCCTTGCCTACATAGCGTATTCGGTGCTGATGGTAGTGTATGACAAATGGGTGGTAGGCAAGTATTATTTTTTGTTAGATGAGCGTGATAGAGATTTTGATACATGGTATCAATTTTTGGGCTTTGTGAGTATGATTGTCTATTTCGCGCTTTCGCTTCGTTATTACAATTCTTACAAGCGTTTGGTGGTGCAAGTAGTAAGCAATGCGCAAGATGTGGCTTTTGTGTGGGTACGCAATTTTTTGATAGCTTTTTTGTGTTTGTTGGTGGCGTGGTTGGCTTTGGCGTTTTTCGAGGCATTTTTTCAGTCGAGTTATACCAAAGTTTGGTGGTATTTTTTCAGTTATGCCATTATTTGTTACTATATCGCCATAGAAGGCTATGCGAATGTAGTGCAAACCAAAGTATTTTTCAAAATAAACTTGCTCCAACCGCAACACACGCTTTTGTTATTGCCTTCCCAAAAAACGTTGCTTTTGGAGGCATACCAAGAAACAGAAACAATTGATTTGCAAATAGATACAGACACCGCTACAAATCTCGAAGATGCTTATACACAATGGAAAAACGAGATTGAAAACCTCATTATCCAAGAAAATCTATACCAAGATGCCGAGCTTTCCTTGCCTCAATTAGCGCAAAAATTGCATATCAACATTCCGTTGTTGAGCAAAATCATCAACAAAGGCTTTGGGCTAAATTTCAATGATTTCATCAATCAATACCGCATCAAAGCCGTTATAACTTGCCTACAGGCAGGCAAGCACAAAACGCATACCTTGCTCGGCATAGCCTTCGAGTGTGGTTTCAATAGCAAAACCACGTTTAATCGCGCCTTTAAAAAGCAAACTTCGCTTTCTCCGCAAGAATACATAAAGAAAAACATGGAGAAATAATACCGAAATAAAAATTAATTTGCCTAAAAAAAACACCACAGAGGTACGAAGAACCACAGAGGTACACAAAGAACTTAGTGCTTCTTAGTGCTTCTCCGTATCTCCGTGTTAAGTTTTAGGCGCATCTTATATTTTTATTTTGTTATAAATTATTGATTATCAGTATCTTGTAAAATTTGATACTGTCGTTGTATGATTTGAACCTTGCCTACAGGTGTCAAATTATAATTTGGGGCGATGCGCATTGCCTTGTGCATTAGTTTTGCATCATCTTTTCAACTCAACCCCAAAATCATGAAAAAGTCCCTCTTTATGCTCCTATTGGCAAGTACCTTGTTTGCATCTTGTCGCCTTCTTCCCTTTGCAGGGCTTACCTCCACGACCTACATCAAAGGCAAAGAAGCCTTCATCTTGGGCAACAACAAACATGGCAAATTTTTCGCGAAATTGAAAAATGCCTCCAATACGACACTTACAGTTTGGAAATGTCCCATCTACGGAGGAAGGCACTCGCCTATAACCGTCAATCCTAACGAAACTGTCAAGGTAAATGTCGACAGAGATACAGCACTGAAGATTGAAAACGACTCAGACGTGCAAGTCGCGGTTGAGCTTGTGGTAAAAGGCGACACAGGCTTGTCGATGGGCTATAAAAATTAGCTACAAGTCCTTGCCTGCTGTTGGGTAGGCAAGTTTTTAAAATCATTTTTCACTAAAAAATCTCAATATCATGAAAAATCTAAAATTATTCGTTGTAATCTTCCTTGTTCTAAGTCATTGCTTGACGTTGCAAGCGCAAAACCAAAATCTGACAAAAACCTTTGATATAAAGGATTTTGACAAACTTATACTTGACAATATCAATGGCAAAGTAAACATCGAGGTAGGCAAGCCTTTCAGCATTTCTATCACGATGGGTAGCCAAGATTTTGAGAACCTTCAAATAGAAAAGGGCGCGGAATATAGGCTCAAAATTGCCCTTGCGAAGAAAAAAGGCGGTTGGTATGAAGAAAATGAGGCAAAAATCATTATCACTATGCCCGAAATCTCGAAACTCTACAACAACAGCAACGCCAATGTAAGTATAGCGAACATCGAGGGTAGATATGTAGGTATTGAGAACAACAGCAATGGAAACGTATCGCTCAATGGCAAAATCGTAGATTTGTTGGACATTGAAAACACAGGTAATGGTGATGTGAGAGCCAAAAACATAGAAGCCAAAGAGGTCAATGTAAGCAAGTACGGAAACGGCAATGTAGAAATCAAGACCAACCAAACCTTCAAGGTTAAGTTAGCAGGCAATGGCGATATTGTCAATTTTGGCAAGGGAGAAGCCCGCATCATCAAACAAAGCGGTAATGGAAAAGCGATAAATCGTTAGTTTTTAAAACATCAAAAGAATGAAAAAATACATATTTTTAATATTTGCCTTGTTTACCTTATTGAATGTCAAGGGGCAATCCACATTTTTGAGTTTGGCGCAACAAAACGAAGATTTTGTAGTGTTCAGAGAAAGTTTACAAGAAGGACATTCAGGGCTTTATTATTTTATAGACAAAGCTACATTTGACCAAAAATGTGACAGTATTCAAAAAACCTTTCAAGCCAATGCAAGACTTGAGGATTATTATTTGAATTTGCGATACTTGATTACGCTATTATGTCATGGGCATAACGGTATAAACTTGCCTACAAAGGGTGATGTGAACTATAAAATGGCTGTACTTGATAGTACTAAATTATATTTGCCTTTTGAATTTTTAATTGTCAATAATCAACTCATTATCAAGGAAGATTGTAGCAATGAACAAATGTTTGATAAATATACTGTTGTGAAAAGTATCAATGGCGTAAAGTCAAAAGACTTACTTCAAAAAATGTTACCCTACATTCCTGCTGATGGAATAAATCAAACATTTAAATATTACAAATTATACAATTATTACTATTTCCACCATTTATTCCAACTTTTTTATCCTGATAAGAAAGGTATAAGCATTATTTTGGAAAGCAATAAGCAGAACCACACAGAGCATTATATCCAATTATTAAAACCCAGAGCGATTGAAAGCAACTATTTTAGGAAAAATAAAAAAAATATCAGTTACTATAACAAGCAACTTGAATACAATCCGAACTTGCCTAATCAAACAGGCTATTTGAGAGTGAGTAGTTTTTACAAGGGGCTAATAGAGAATTTTGGGCAAAAATATGAGCTTTTTTTAGATAGTATTTTTACAGACATCAAAGCAAAGGGTCTGCAAAATTTAATCCTTGATTTGCGGAACAATGAGGGAGGGGGAGATGGTTATGACAACATACTCCTGTCATATATCGCACCTTATCAGCAAAAAATACGGGGAATTATACAAGTACCTTCACGAAAATTTAAGTATAACAAATATGCTGTAGATTTAACAGATGATATAAAAGGATTTATTGAAAATCCTTTAGAGTTTTTGAGAGACGATAGCACACTATACATCAAAGATAAATACGTTGATATGATGACAGAAGGAGTGAATAGCACGCCCAAAAGCACATTTTTAGGAAAAATAATAGTGCTTACCAATGGAGGTTCATTTTCAGCTTCTACCCATGTAATCGCAACACTTTACAAAGTGAGAGAATTGAGTGGGCGAAAAATATTTTTTGTAGGCGAGGATAATGGAGGCGATATTTATTGCAATACCATCTGTGCAGGTCAAGGTTATCCGATTATATTGCCCAACAGTTCAATTCGAGTCGATATGCCTTTTTTATGTTTTGGAGAACTCAAAAAAGATTATCCCCAAAAAAAGCTTCCTGACTATGAGGTTTTTGATAAAATCACAGACTTGCAAGCTAATAAAGACACTATTTTAGATTTTGCTATAAAAAAATGTATAAAAAAATAAAAACCATGAAAAATCTATTTTTATCATTCACAAAGCCGATTTGTTTGCCCTTTTGGTGGCAAGATGTATTGATAGCCATACCTCGTATCGTTTGTGGCTTTTGGCTTACGGTTTATTTCGGTTCAGCTAAATTTGGCTTGCCTTGGAGTCCTGCTGACAATAATTTGGGCTTGTTTGAAGTAGCCTTTTGGTTTCCGAATGATGTAGCCGAGTTTGGGGGGATTTTCGCCATGTTTCCTGTGTTCTTTGCGTGGATGGGCGCGTTTAGCGAGGCAGTGGGAGGCATATTTTTGATGCTTGGCTTGCAGACTCGCCTGTTTTCAAGCTTGGTGCTTTGTACTATGTTGGTGGCTATGTTTATGCAACAATTTCAACATGGTTTGTGGAATATGTTAGCCGCTACAGGTTTTTTGTGGGTAAGTCTTTACACCCTTTTGATGGGTAGCGGCAGAATAGGCATTGATTTTCTCATCTCAAAACAAGTACATTCCTAATTTTCTTCAACAAAAACTAAAGAAATAAATTTGGAATGTACTCTTTTAAAACAAACATAGTATGAAAACAAATAAGCTGATTTTCGCGCTTCTCATCACGTTTTTTGCAACAAATTGTGTTCAAAAAACCTCGCTCAAAACCGTTGTAGTGCATCTCACTGTCAAGGGCAGGCAAGACATCAAAACCGTAGGCATTAGAGGCAACGGCAAACCGCTGAGTTGGGACAAGGATTTTTTGATGAAAACTGTAGTCAAAGACTCGCTTTACACGGTTACCATCACCACAAGAACAGCCTACAAATTTGCTGAAATCAAGTTTACGGTCAATGGCGAGTTTGAACTACAAAACAAACCCAATCGCAGAGTAACTTTCAACGAAAAAAGCGATACGACTGTTTATAAAGCCGTTTTTGGCAAGATTGAATAAGGCTTTTTACCTTGCCTGCTCTTGGGGTAGACAAGGTTTTGCTTCAATTTCATATTTTTGCAAATAAACTGACCTGCCTGCTATTGGGTAGGCAAGGCTTCAAAATCATTTTTCACTAAAAAAACATGAAAAAATACCTATTTTTTACCCTATTTTATTTCTTTTTTAGCCTTTGTTGCTTCGCTCAAAATAAGAAGCAGAAAGCTGATATGGAGGCTGTTGAGCATAACTTGATGCCTGGCTGATACTACCAAAAAAGTAGTTGCCCAAAACAATACCATGTATTCAGCAGGCTCTATCAGCAAGTTGCTTACTGCTACGATTGCGATGAAATTGGTGCAAGCTAAAAAAATAGATTTGGACTTGCCTATCAATAACTACCTGAAATCGTGGAAGTTAGGCGAGAACGATTTTACAAAAAATAAGCCCGTTACGCTAAGAATGTTGTTGAGCCATACCGCAGGCACATCTCAATCTTCTTATTGGGGCTTCTTGCCTACCAAAAATCCCTTGCCTACTGTGGTCGAAATTTTGAATGGTGAAGCGGTTGCTGAAAGTCGTAAAGTGGTTGTGAATAGCGAACCAGATAAAGCCTTTCAATATTCGGGAGGAGGCACTATGATTGTGCAAATGGTGATTATGGATATTTTGGGAAAAGATTTTGAAGCTATAGCCCAAGAACAAATCTTTGTGCCTTTGCAAATGAAGAACAGCACTTTTGACCAAACTGCTCACGAAAAACGTGCCTCTCAAATGGCGTGGGGCTATTCCAATGCAAGTTGGTACAAAGGTGTGCCT
>RDXI01000282.1 GCA_004292795.1 Bacteroidota bacterium
ACTTTATTCACAACTACGATAGGCTTCAAACCTAACGCAAGGGCTTTGCTCAACACAAAGCGCGTTTGGGGCATAGGACCTTCGAAAGCATCAACCAACAACAAAACGCCATCAGCCAATTTCAATACACGCTCTACTTCACCGCCAAAGTCGGCGTGACCAGGTGTATCTATCACGTTGATTTTCACGTCTTTGTAACGCACTGATACGTTTTTAGAAACTATAGTAATTCCACGTTCACGCTCTTGGTCGTTGTTGTCAAGGATAAGGTCATCAAATTGTTGATTGTCCCTGAAGAGTTTGGAAGCGTGAATAATTTTGTCCACAAGCGTTGTTTTGCCGTGGTCAACGTGGGCAATAATGGCAATATTGCGAATATTTTGCATACGAAACCTTTGAAAATGAAGCATTTGGAGGTTGTACTCCAAACGCGGTGCAAAGGTAGGCAAGTTTTTAGAAAAAACCAAATTTTATAGATTATCAAAAAATTACGTTTGCGCTGTATTATTTGTTGTATCTTTGTTCTATGATTCAAAAAGCAACGTATTGGTGGGCTTGGTGTTGGGTAGTCTTGCCTGCTTGCCTACACGCGCAAGGGTTTCGCATCTCCTCACAAATGAAGGGCGACAGTGTGGTGTATTATGTTTCGAATGACAATTATTGCCCTTATTACATCGAGCTACACCCTCGCGTGGATACGGTGGAGTTCGCGCCTGTGCATATTTTTGTAGCCGAGCCTCAAACGAAAGACAAGCGTGTGATAGCCTATCGCAAGCCTGCGCAGGTAGGCAAGATAAGCCACAGCGCAAGCGCGTATCTGGGAAATCCTGCCCAAAAACCCGACTCAAGTTATGTGTATTCCTTGCCTTACGCACCCATGACGCGCCACAAGATAATGCAAGGCTACAATGGTCGTTTTTCGCACCAAAACCAACACGCTTTGGACTTCAAAATGAAGGAAGGAACGCCCATTCATGCCACGCGGGGCGGAGTAGTAGTGAAGGTAAAACAAGACTCGGACAAACATGGACGCACTTCTGCCTTTGCGGAACATGGCAATTATATCATCATTTACCACGAAGATGGGACTTTTGCCTATTATTATCACATTCCCCAAAATGGGAGCAAGGTAAACGTAGGCGAGCAAGTGAAACAAGGGCAAATCATAGCCCTAAGTGGCAATACAGGCTGGACAACAAGCCCTCACCTGCACTTTGTCGTGAAGCGAACTACCGAAAAAGGCTATAAGACCATACCAACGCTGTTTTGTGCTGATGGCAAAACAAAAAAGAAACTTCGTGCTTGGCAAAGCTACAAGGCTTGTAAATGAGCAATTAGCGTATTAAATTTGCAGAAAAAACCACTATGCACCGTTCTCTCCTCCATACCTTCATAGCCCAACGGCACGCGACTGTGATGTGGCGTATGCCTCAAGCCGAAGAAGTGCATTGGATAACTGATTTTCACCCCGAACTCAACACGCAAACGCCTGATATAGAAAACGCCCCTGCGGGTTTTTGGGTAAGTCCTTTTGTGAATGAAGGGCTTGCGCAAACGTATTTTGTGCAAGCGGATTGGCACGCCACTATGCGCAACGGCACATGGAACTTGCCTACAGATACAGAACACGCCACAGAAAATATTGATTTTCAGGCTCTTACGTCTTTGTTCTTGCCTACTCCACGCCTTGCCTACATCACCCAAAGGGAACACGAAGACCTTGTGCAAAAGGGCATACAGGCTATAGAGGCTGGCAAGATGCGCAAATTGGTTATTTCGAGGGCAAAGTCTATTCCATACCCTGCTGGTTTTGATGTGTGGGATACATTCCAAAAATTGTGCGCTACGTATCCTACCGCTTTTTGCTATTTTTTCTCCTTGCCTACAGTAGGGACATGGATGGGCGCGACTCCCGAAACCTTGATAGCCTGCGAAGGCAAGGAAATTTTCCGAACCATCGCCCTTGCGGGAACACAAGCCTACAAAGGACAAGCAGTGCGGGACGCGCTTTGGTCGCAAAAAGAAATAGAAGAACAAGCCTTAGTAAGCCGTTACATCATCAACTGTTTCAAAAAAATCCGCCTGCGCGAGTTCGAAGAGGAGGGACCCAAAACCGTCATCGCGGGGCATTTGATGCACTTGCAAACCAATTTCTGGGTAAATATGCACGAAGTAGAGTTTCCTACTTTGGGAAGCGAAATGTTGGCTTTGTTGCACCCCACGTCTGCCGTGTGTGGTATGCCCAAAGGTGAGGCGCAGGATTTTTTATTGCAAAATGAAGGCTACGACAGGCAATTTTACAGTGGTTTCTTGGGTACTTCGAACATAGGCAACGACAGTCATTTGTTTGTCAATTTGCGCTGTATGC
>RDXI01000087.1 GCA_004292795.1 Bacteroidota bacterium
CCTCGAATACCTAACAAAAGACTCAACGTCTGTACGCCATCTGCTTTGTCTTGGGCGTGTTGGTAAATTTGCGTAATGGGATAACTGCCTCCCATCATCAATGAAGCTATGCACAAAGGCAAGGCTTCTTGTTGCCAAAATACAAACCCATCGTAGGCAAGATTAGTTCGAACTGCTACTGCCGTAAACGCATACACGACTGCCCCTTGAAAAACAAACACGACCAAATAACCCACAATCGGGTACTTTTTCAAGCGTATGCCTCTATGCGAATACGCCCTCGAAGCCAGCACGTAGGCAAGGAGCAGAACGGTAGCTTGCCTACCCAACAGCCAAAACGACAAACCCACGCCTGCCAAATCCATAACCAACGTAATATACACCAACACTGCAGGGGCTTTTGGTGGATTTTTCAACCCGCCAATACTGCCTGTGTCTTGGTCGTGATAGCTATTGAAGCCATTGCTCGAAGGATAAATGAGCAAGTGCAAAATAACAAATGCCACGCCTGCCTTTGCCCAATCCACTGCAGGACTTTGCGCAATCGCCCATAAATAAACGGGCATCAGAAAGAAAGAAAAGCCAAACCGAAGATGCGCAATGGCGTTTTGAAGGTCTTGTTTCAAGATATGTAACTATTTAATTTTCATTAACTAAGGAACTTTAGACATGATTAACAAGATTTACAGGTAGATTAGAGTTGTTTGTCTAAAGAAATCATGTTAATCCTGTAAATCCTGTCTTCTTTTGCCGTAGTTTGTGTCCTTACAAACTACCAACAATAATATCCTTGCCTACTGCTTTTCGTGTCATCATTTGCAGGGCGAAAGGCACGTATTGAAATGATTTCATCATCAGGGTTTGGAAAAGGCGGTTTTCGCGGAAAAGTAAGTTTTGCAAAAAAACGCCTTGTGAAATTCTGTGATGTAGGTAAGTCTTGATGTAGTGTTGATGTGCTTTTTGCAATATTTCAAAACTTTGATGCTCCTTATAAGCCAACACGAGCTTGTAAAGTTCTGCCGAAGCCCGAAAAGCTAAACTCATACCATTGCCTGTTATGGGTGGAATAAAGCCCGAAGCATCTCCCAGCGTCAATATATGTGGTTGCGTGGCGGGTTTGATACCAAAATAAAACTGCGAAGTTGTAACACCCTCCATTACTTTTGGCTGTGCCAAGTGACGTTTCAGATAAGGGTTTTCGCCTAAGATATGTGCCTCAAAAGCAGGCAAGTCGCCCTTAAAATCCTTTACTCGATTGTTTTGCGTCAAGTAACAAAGGCAAAACTTGCCTGTTTCTACTTGTGAAATGCCACAATAACCGCCTCGAAACGTATGGATTTCTATGTGGTCAGCAGGCAAGTCCGCCTCGATGTGGTATTTTACGCCAATAAACGGTTGCAGTTGGGCTTTAGCTCTCGCCTCCCCCCTCTCAAAGTTCGACACGCGCCCATACGCCCCTACCACTAAATCCGCTTCAAAATTTTGTTGGTCAAGCGTTTGTAAATGTAGCTTGTTATCTTGTTTTTCTACATTTTGCACCCTTGTTTGGGTAAAGATTTGTACGCCTTGCGCCAACGCAATCTTATAAAGTTCGTTATCCAACGCATAGCGACTGATGCCAAAACCGCCTTTTTGGAGTTTGGTTTGTGCCTGATAGCCCAAATAATGCGTCAGGCGAAACTGTCGTATTTCGGGAATAGTGTATTGTTCAAACGGAAAGCCCAACGCTTGTAGGAAAGGCTTGGATTCGTTGCTGATGTACTCTCCGCAAACTTTGTGGCGTGGATACTCGCCTGCCTCGAACAGCAACACCTCAAAATCTTGCCTACTAAGCAAAATAGCAAGACTAAGCCCCGCAAGTCCACCTCCTATAATGGCTATTTTCATATATTTTTATTTTTCTGCGCCATACACAAAAACCGAAAAGCCCATTTCCATGTGATTTTATAGGTGTCAATTTGGGCTTGTTGAAAGAAATGAGTCAATTCTTTGCGCGAAAAGCCTCGCAAGACCGACAAAGGCGCGTCATTGCGCGTCAAGGGCGATTTGGCGAACAAGCGCGTAAGCCATTTTATGGAATAATACGCCAAAAAATGCCTATGCAAGTCGTTGATAATGAAGCCTATCCGCGTGTTTTGGTAGGCAAGGCGCAAGAATTTTACCATTTGTTCATCAGTCAAATGATGACAAAACAAGCCACACAGCACAATGTCGGGCTTTTGCGTAGGCAACCACGTTTCGAAGTCTTCGCAAACCCACTGAATAGGGACTTCAGGAAATTTTTGTTTGGCAAAGTCTATAGCTTCGGGCATCAAATCCACGCCCACCAATTTTACCTCACAACCCAACTGCCGTTTTCGCTTCCAGATGTACGCCAATGTATCACCTCCTCCCGCGCCAATGTCCGCAATCGTAAGAGTCTGCCCTTTGTAGGGAGCGAGCATTTTTTGCAAGGCATTGAAAGTATGTTCAGCCCCTCCCAAATAGCGATTGATGAACAAAATCTCCTCAAAATTCTGAAAAATATCAGCGCGGTTCGTGATGGGATAATCCATCATTTCAAGTTCATAGCTACGTTGGGCAAAAAGGGGCATAAGGCGGGTTTTAAACAGAAACTGTTATGTGAGAGAAAAGGTTTACATTTGTTGAGTATGCTTATAGTGCTTCCTAAATTCCAAAGGCGTTTTTTCGAACATCTTTTTGAAGAACTTAGAAAAATGATTGGCTTCCTCGAAGCCCAATTCGTAGGCGATTTCTTTGCAACTCTTGTCTGTAAAGAGCAAAAAACGCTTCGCTTCTAAGGCTATCCGCTCATGAATGATTTGCTGGGGCGTTTTGGAGCTATGCAAGTGAAAGAAATTGGACAATGTTTTGGGCGATTTGTGGAGTGCATCTGCATAAAAAGCTACTTGTTTTTGTTCCTTGTAATGCACATCAACCAAAAAATTGAACCTTCGAATGATGTCCAATTTTTCCTCCTCTATTTCAGCAGGAAAGTTTTGTAGCTTTGCCAAGCGCGTAGTTTTGATAATCAATCGCTTAGTCAGAGCCAAGAGCATCTCGCCTTGTATTTTGTCTTGATACTTAAATTCTTGCCTGAACATCTGATACAGCAATTCATAGCCTTGTAGTTCCTCTGTAGGCAAGGCAACAGTAGGCAAGTGTTGCGCTCCGAAGAACAAAACGCCGTAGCACAACACTTCATTGTCGTGGTCTTGCATACAATAAAACTCGCGGTTGAAGGCAAAGGCAGTCAAGGGCTGGCAGTTTTGCTCCCAAGCAATATGATGTCGGTAGGTAAGCCCCACCAATTCATGCGGTGCGAGTGTCAAGCGTCTGCCATCAGCCCAAAAGCTAACAGGTTCGCTATTTCTATTCCACACAAGGCGCAATAATTTTTCTTGAATCGCAAAATGGGCTTGGTCTTGTTGCAGGTGGTCGGTCATAGCCAGCAATGCCCCTATTTTTTCGTCATGGTATTGGTAAACCATAGTGCTTTATCGGGTTGTACCTTCGAGATACACAAAACTACACATTTTTTTGAAGCTATGTGCAGGTTTAAAAAAATATACACTTTTCGAAATTCTTGCCTACATTTGTGCTTCGAATGTTTTGTTAGTAACTGTATGTCCCTAAAAATAGATTTTGAGGTAAACTTGCCTGCCTCCAAAAGCGAGAGCAACCGCGCCCTTATCATACAAGCCCTTGCCGAGTGGCAGTCAGGGGCAAAAATTACCCTGCACAATCTTTCAGAAGCCAACGACACGAAAGTTTTGCAACAGATTTTGCAGAGTCTTAGCTCCTTGCCTACCGACAAAGAGATAGACGCGCAAGATGCAGGCACGACTTTTCGCTTTCTGACTGCTTTTTTGGCTATCACAGGCAAGCACGCCACGCTCACAGGCACGCCACGTATGCAGGAAAGACCTATAGGCGTGTTGGTCGAGGCGTTGCGTACTTTGGGCGCGAACATCGAGTACGCAGGCAAGGACGGCTTCCCTCCATTGCGCATAGCGGGCTTTTCGCAAAAGGCACAACAACTTGCTATTCAGGCAGATGTGAGTAGCCAATATATTTCGGCTTTGTTGCTCATAGCTCCCGTTTTGCCACAAGGCTTGTCTTTGCAGTTGGTAGGCAAGATTGCCTCGAAGCCCTATATCGAGATGACCTTGCAACAAATGAAACATTTTGGCATTAAGGCAAAGACGAATTGGGAGCAACAAACTATAGATATAGCTCCGCAAACATACCTTGCCAAAACCTTCACTGTAGAAAGCGATTGGAGCGCGGCGGGCTATTGGTACAGTGCTATGGCTTTGCTTACCCGCGAGCTTTGCCCCAATGTTACAGACCTAACGCGTGGGCGCGTGCTTGGCAAGATGAATTTATTGCTGAAAGGTTTACGCGAAGACTCTTTGCAGGGTGACAAAGTGCTAACTACAATTATGCCTTATTGGAGCATCAAAACCGATTTTGTGAAAAATGGCGCGGTCTTGAGCAACGTTTCCCCTACCCTACCGCCTCATTACAAGTTGGACTTCAGCGACTGCCCCGACCTTGCCCAAACCATCATCGCGCTCATATCGCACTACATACCGCCTGCGGGTCCTTGGCAGGTAAGATACCCCAATCCGCCTGTGCCTTGGAGTGCGCAATATCCCGCCCCTACCGAAGTACGCTTGCGAGAAGCGTGGCGTTTTGTAGGTTTGGAAAGTTTGCGCATCAAAGAAACTGACCGCCTCCAAGCCTTGCAAAATGAGCTTGCCAAGTTTGGAATCGATTTTACCCCCTTTGTGAACAAACCCGAAATGTGGTTTATGCGCCACATGAAGAAGTTTACGCCCTCGCCTACCATTGCGATAGACACCTATCACGACCACCGCATGGCGATGTCCTTCGCGCCTATAGCATTGCACCGCGAACTTGATATACTGAACCCCGAAGTAGTCGTAAAATCATATCCGCATTTTTGGGACGAATGGAATCGCTTCCGCGAGTTCATCAAGGCGTTCTTGCCTACCCTCCACAAAAAGAAAAATGAACTTTAATCCATCAACGTGCTTTATGATACAAGAAAACGAACTTTTTAATTCTGACCGCGCTCCCGAACCTGTAGGATTGTACCCTCATGCAAGACGTGTGGGCAATTTGTTGTTTTTGTCGGGTGTGGGACCGCGTGAGCGTGGCAAGAAAGAAATCCCTGGTGTAACGCTTGACGAAGCGGGCAACATCATCAGCTACGACATCGAGGAGCAATGCCATTCTGTATTTCGCAATATTCGCTATGTGTTGGAAGATGCAGGCTCAAGTTGGGACAATATCGTTGATGTTACGGTGTTTCTGACGAACATGAAAGCCGACTTTCCTACCTACAACCGCTTGTATGCCGAATATTTCAAGGACAACAAGCCTTGCCGAACTACCATAGAAATCAATGCCTTGCCTACACCTATAGCTATAGAATTAAAGGTAATTGCTACAATATAAGGCTAAAATAATTCTTACCTTGCGTAAAAAACACCACAGAGGTACGGAGAACCACAGAGCTACACAAAGAACTTCGTGTTTCTTAGTGCTTCTCCGTATCTCCGTGTTAAGTTTTTGACGCATTTTAAATTTTATTTCAGGATAAATTTCTCAATCCACGCTCAAAATCAAGACCTGATAACGGCTAAAGTCTTTTTGTTTCAAAGGGACTTTGGTGTGGAAGGTTTGGGTGCGCCATTTTTGCTTTTGGAGCAAGGGATCTTGTGGCGCAACCAACGTCCACGTTTCGGTATGAATGAGGCGGTCTTGCCTGTCTTGCCACTGTAGCTCGATGCGCCAAGAGCGCAAAGGCTTCGCGCTGTGGTGTCGGTAGGCAAGGCAAATGGTATGCTCGAAAGTATCAGGCGAGGGCTTGATAGTTTGGTAACGCTCCACGATTTCCAAGCCCTTTTCGGCTATCTGTTCGTTGTTTTTGAGCGCAAGCGTTTTCGAGGTTTCATACGGATTTTCGGGTTTTTGATGCGCTATTTTCTTGCCTACCAACCGCGCCTTGCCTATGATGGTGTTTTGCTTTGGCAGTTGCAACAAAGCAGAAACGGGCAAATAATCTTGTGGGCGAAGCTCGAAAGCCTGTTCGTCGAGCAAATTCAGTTCTTGCGTTTTTAGCAACTTGCCTGCCTTGTCGAATACTTGCAATTCGAGTTCGAGGTGAGTATACTCGTCTGTTTCGTGCCAACAATGCCCGCGCAAGTGGTAGGCAAGGCTTGCCTGCTCCATGCGAGCAAAAGACGTTTCTTTGTCGAACTGTATGCCCGACTCCGCGAGTTTTGCGTCTAATTCCAACGGTATATCTTGTTTTTGTGCGTATAATTGATTTTGTTGCACCAACTCTTTTTCACTCGGCAATAAAAGCCAATAGCCAACGCCTGCCGTAAGCGTTAGAGCAAGGAGAAAAATCCACAAGCTATTTCTTCTTATCCAACTTTTCCACACAAGCCAACGGTTTTGCAACTCGCCTACAAGTACGATAGCCTCTTCCTTGCCTGCGTCAGTCTGCAAGCAACGTTCTGCATAATAGAGTGCCTTTTTTCGGTGTTCTTCGTGGCTTGTTTTTCGATATAGGTGTTTGTAGGCGTGGGCTAACTGATACAGTCCTTCGGTGTGCAAGGGTTTGAGCAAAATCACTTGTTCGAGTTCTGCAATCGCCTTGTCCCATTGTTTGTATCGGAGGTAGCCCTGCCCGCGCTTCAGTCCGTCCTCAAACTGTTTTTCCAAGTAGGCAAGGTCGTATTCGGTCAAACCCAACGTTTCGCTAAGTTTGTCTAATTGGGCAATTTGTTCGGCTACGGCTTGTTTTTCACGCAAAATATTCAATACTTGCGCTACATATTTGGCTACTATGTCCACGTTTTGGTTGTTTTTTGCATTTGGGATAGAAGACAGGACTACAAGATTTACAGTTTTTTTTATTGTTTTAGGGCAATAACATAAACTTGTAATGCTGTCTAAAAAGCATTTGATTTATCAAATACTTTATTTTTTACCTCTAAGTTTCATAATCAAGTCATATTTATCGTCATGCAAGCCTTTTTCCAAACCAACAGGATAGCTGTGTGGATTGACAAAACGCTTGATACCTTGATGAAAGAGCGTCAGTTGCTCAGCTACCCGCGCTTTGATGGCAGGCAAGGTAGGCAAGTTATAAACAAGTTTGCCCTTTTCGAAAATCGGCACAAGCAAGTCTTCGCTTTCCCAGCCCTCGCCTCCGAGTGTTTTTTGGCGCGTTACGTCTATTTGGTCTATCATAGTAGGCAAGCCTGCGAAGGGTTTGCCCTCGTTGTAAATCATATCAGCGCGAAATTCGCCATTTTCCTTGTAGCGTCTTACCTGCAAAATGCCGGGGTTCGATACTTTGATGGCTTGTTCCGAAAGTTTGACTTTGTAGTCCCATTCGTTGTGGGCATTTTTGATAGCCGCGATTTTGTAAACGCCTCCTAAGGCGGGTTGGTCGTAGGCTGTTACGAGCTTTGTACCCACGCCCCAGACGTTGATAGTCGCGCCTTGCTCCTTCAAACTCGTGATGATGTTTTCGTCCAAGTCGTTGCTCGCTACAATGGTGGCATCAGGAAAACCGCCTTCGTCCAAAATTTTCCTTGCCTCTATGCTTAGGTAAGCCAAATCGCCTGAGTCGAGGCGTATGCCCATCATTTCAAAGCCTTTAGCGCGTAGTTTCTTGCCTACCTCTACTGCATTGCGCACCCCTTCCATAGTGTCGTAAGTGTCCACCAAAAAAACGCAGTTGTTGGGCAAATATTGGGCATACGTATCAAATGCCTCTAATTCTGTATCAAAGGACATTACCCAACTATGCGCGTGAGTGCCTTTTACGGGGATACCGAATAGCTTGCCTGCCAAGACATTCGAGGTAGAAGTACAGCCTCCAATGTACGCGGCACGGCTTGCCGACAACGCGCCATCTACGCCTTGCGCCCTTCGCAAACCAAACTCCAGCACAGGTTCGCCTTTGGTGGCTATCAACATTCGGGAGGCTTTGGTGGCTATGAGCGAGTTAAAATTGATGATATTCAACAAAGCCGTTTCGATGATTTGGCATTGAATAATAGAGCCTTGTATGCGCACCAATGGCTCATGCGGAAATACGACTGTGCCTTCAGGAATAGCCTTCACATCACAAGTAAACTCCATATTTGCCAAATATTCCAAAAAACCCGCTTCGAACAAGGGCTTGCCATCATTGCCTTCGAGGGTGCGTAGGTAAGCTATGTCATCTTCTGAAAGGCGGAAATCTTGCAAATAATTGATGACCATTTCTAAGCCACAAGCCACTGTAAAACCACCGTGAAAGGGGTGCTTGCGAAAGAACATATTAAAAACGGCTTCTTGCTCGCCTTTGCCCGATTTCCAATAGCCATACGCCATCGTGAGTTGGTAAAGGTCGGTAAGCAAGGTAAGAGAGGAACGATAGAGGTCGCGGGTGAGATGCATGAAAAACTTTTTTTATTGCTAATATCGTGGCTTTGCACAACAAAACCAAATCTATGTGCATTTTAATTTCCAATATATAGGCGTGTTGTACTTATCTGTGTTATTTTTCAAAAAAATCTACAAAAAATTTGGTGTTTTCATAAAACGCGCCTACCTTTGCAGAATTATACCTTTTCCAAAAAATATTGCTACATAACGTTGTAGCAGTGTTTAGCAGGTAAGAAAAAGTGTAAAAATTAAACATATTTTGAAAAACAACATTGTTGAGTAGAACCTTATAATGACAAAACGCGCTTCGATTCCCTCAAATCCAAATTTTGAGAGAATATGAGGCTTTTTTGGCTAATTGCAAAAAATTAAAAGTTATATACTTTCCTCCAATTCACATGGCATTCAAGAAGAACAAAAAAATCCCAAGCGATTTCAGGACAATGACCATCAGTTTGGCATCTCCCGAATCGATTCTCGATGCTTCTTATGGCGAAGTTACGCAACCCGAAACCATCAATTACAGGACGTACAAGCCTGAAATGGGCGGTTTGTTTTGTGAGCGTATCTTCGGACCTGTGAAGGATTGGGAGTGCCACTGCGGGAAATACAAGCGTATTCGTTACAAAGGCATCATTTGCGACAGATGTGGGGTTGAGGTTACAGAGAAGAAGGTTCGTCGTGAACGTATGGGGCGTATCGAGTTGGTTGTTCCTGTGGCGCATATCTGGTACTTCCGTTCATTGCCCAACAAAATAGGCTATCTTTTGGGCTTGCCTACCAAAAAACTCGACCAAATTATTTACTATGAACGCTACATCATCATTCAGGCGGGCATCATGGAGTCGGAAGGCAAATCGACTCTTGACCTTTTGACTGAAGATGAGTATTTGGACATTGTGGATAAGTTGCCTCGTGAAAATCAGCTCTTGCCTGACGAAGACCCTAAGAAATTTATCGCCAAAATGGGCGCGGAAGCCTTAGAGATGCTTTTGAAAGGTTTGAAGCTCGATGAACTTTCCTACGAGTTGCGCCATACGGCTTCTACGGACAAATCGCAACAGCGCAAAGCGGAGGCTTTGAAGCGTTTGCGTGTGGTAGAGGCATTTCGTGACTCGCAATACCGTATTGAGAACCGCCCTGAATGGATGGTTATTCGTATGGTGCCTGTTATTCCGCCCGAATTGCGCCCGCTTGTGCCTTTGGACGGTGGTAGGTTTGCTACTTCGGATTTGAACGACTTGTATCGCCGTGTTATCATTCGCAACAACCGTTTGAAGCGTTTGATTGACATTAAAGCACCCGAAGTTATCTTGCGCAACGAAAAACGTATGTTGCAAGAAGCGGTGGATTCGTTGTTTGACAACTCGCGCAAGGTGAATGCTGTGCGTGCAGATGGCAACCGCGCCCTGAAGTCGCTTTCGGATATGCTCAAAGGCAAGCAAGGACGTTTCCGCCAAAACTTGCTCGGTAAGCGCGTCGATTATTCTGGTCGTTCTGTGATTGTGGTGGGTCCCGAACTCAAATTGCACGAGTGTGGCTTGCCTAAAGACATGGCAGCGGAATTATTCAAGCCGTTTATTATTCGCAAGTTGATTGAACGCGGTATTGTAAAAACTGTAAAATCGGCTAAGAAAATAGTAGATAGGAAAGACCCTGTAGTATGGGATATTTTGGAAAACGTACTCAAAGGACACCCTATCTTGCTAAACCGCGCCCCTACCCTACACCGTTTGGGTATTCAGGCGTTCCAGCCTAAGCTCATCGAAGGCAAGGCAATTCAGTTGCACCCGCTTGTTTGTACGGCATTTAACGCTGACTTTGATGGTGACCAAATGGCGGTTCACGTGCCACTCGGTCCCGCGGCAGTATTGGAGGCTTCTGTATTGATGCTTTCGGCGCACAACATCTTGAACCCTGCGAATGGCGCACCTATTACTGTGCCTTCGCAAGATATGGTGCTTGGGCTATATTACCTAACCAAAGGTAGAAAAAGCACTGAAGATGACCCCACACCGGGCGACAACAAACGCTTTTACTCTGCTGAAGAGGTTATCATTGGTATCAATGAAAAACAAGTTTCGAAACACGCCAATATCAAAGTGCGCGTAAAAGTGCGCAAAGAAGATGGTTCGTTGGTTGATGAAATGATTGAAACTGTGGCAGGGCGCGTATTGTTCAATCAATATGTTCCTGAAGAAGTGGGTTATGTGAATGAACTACTTACGAAGAAAAAGCTACAGCAGATTATCTCTTACGTTTTCAAAATTTGTGGCTCGGCTCGTACTGCCGCATTCCTTGACGACATCAAACGTCTTGGTTTCCAAACGGCTTACAAAGGCGGTTTGTCGGTAGGCTTGAGTGATGTTACTGTTCCCCCCGAAAAGCACACGCTTGTAGCAAGTGCGAAGGAGAAAGTTACGGAAGTAATGGACAACTACGAAATGGGTTTGATTACGGACAGTGAGCGTTACAACCAAACCATCGACATCTGGACAAAAACCAACAACGACATCACAACCATTTTGCTCAAGCAGTTGGAGGAAGACCAGAAAGGTTTTAACTCTATCTACATGATGATGCACTCTGGAGCGCGTGGTTCACGCGAACAAGTACGTCAGTTGGGCGGTATGCGTGGTTTGATGGCAAAACCCCAAAAGAACTTGCAAGGCTCTGTAGGCGAGATTATCGAGAACCCTATCCTTTCAAACTTCAAAGAAGGCTTGGACGTTATCGAGTACTTTATCTCTACACACGGTGCGCGTAAAGGTTTGGCGGATACTGCCTTGAAAACGGCTGATGCGGGTTATTTGACTCGTCGTTTGGTGGACGTGGCGCAAGACGTTATCGTTACTGAAGAAGATTGTGGTACGCTTCGTGGTATTGCTATTTCGGCACTGAAAGATGACCAAGAAGAGGTTGTAGAACCTTTGTCTGAGCGTATTTTGGGGCGTGTGGCAGTGCATGATATTATTGACCCGCTTACTGACGAGCTTATCTTGTTGGCAGGCGAGGAAATCACTGAAGAAGTGGCGGCTAAGATAGACCAAACGAGCATCGATGCGGTTGAAATTCGCTCTGCCCTTACCTGCGAAAGCCGTAGAGGTATTTGTGTGAAATGTTATGGTCGCAACCTTGCTACCAGCAGAATGGCACAAAAAGGCGAGGCTGTAGGTGTTATCGCGGCACAGTCTATTGGCGAACCCGGTACACAGCTTACACTTCGTACATTCCACACAGGTGGTGTGGCGGGTGGCGTTTCAGTCGATCCTACTATCAAAGCCAAATTTGATGGTATCATTCAATACGAAGAATTGCGTAGGGTAATGGGTACTGACCTTGAAGGCAATCCAAGCGAGGTTGTCGTGGGGCGTACAGGTGAGATTAAATTGTTGTCGCCTGATGGCAAGAAAGTTTTGTTTACTTCTAACGTGCCTTATGGAGCGTACATGAAAGTAAAAGATGGGCAAGAAGTGAAGAAAAACGACCAGCTTTGTTTTTGGGACGCATTCAACGCGGTTATCCTTTGCGAAGTGCAAGGTAAAGTACGCTTTGAGGGCATCGAAAACGACATCACTTGCAAAGAAGAACTTGATGATTTGACAGGCTTCCGCGAAATCGTTATCATAGAATCACGCGATAGGACGAAAAACCCTGCCTTGTTGATAGATATGCCCGATGGCACTTTCCGCACTTACAACTTGCCTGTAGGCTCACGCCTTGCAGTGAAAGATGGTGCGCAAGCTGAAGCGGGTACGGTACTTGCGAAAATCCCTCGTTCTACAGGCAAGACTCGTGATATTACGGGTGGTCTGCCTCGTGTTACGGAACTTTTCGAGGCGCGTAATCCTTCTAACCCTGCTATCGTTACTGAAATTGATGGCGTGGTTATTTATGGTAACAACAAACGAGGTAACAAAGAGATTATCATCGAATCGCGTGATGGTGTGCGCCGTACTTATCTTGTGCCTCTTTCGAAGCATATCCTTGTGCAAGAAAATGACTATGTGCGTGCAGGTCAGCCCCTTTCTGATGGTGCTATTACGCCTTCGGACATCTTGTCTATCAAAGGTCCTACTGCGGTGCAAGAGTATCTTGTGAATGAAATTCAAGAGGTTTACCGCCTGCAAGGTGTGAAAATAAATGATAAGCACATTGAAATCATTGTGCGCCAAATGATGCAGAAAGTTGAAATCGTGGAACCAGGCGATACGAGCTTCCTACAAAATCAGTTGGTGGACAAATTCACGTTGCAAAGAGAGAACGACAAAATGCTTGACATGAAAATTGTCATGGACAAGGGCGACTCGGAGAAGTTTAAGTTGGGTATGATTGTTTCGGTGCGCGAATTGCGTGATGAGAACTCAAGCCTAAAACGCAAAGACATGAAAATTGTGAAAGTGCGTGATGCAGAACCTTCTACTTCGCGCCCTACCTTGCAAGGTATCACACAAGCGTCTTTGGGTACAGAAAGCTTTATTTCTGCCGCGTCTTTCCAAGAAACAACTAAAGTGTTGAGCGAAGCCGCTATCAATGGCAAACGCGACTACTTGTTGGGCTTGAAAGAAAACGTTATCGTGGGACACCTTATCCCTGCGGGAACAGGTTTGCGCGACTACGAGCCTATCGAGGTTACGACCAAGCAAGAGCAAGAACAACGCGAAAAACAACAAGAGAAGGCAAGCAAGAAAGAAAAAGAGCGCGAATATCAACGCTAATTCCTTGCCTACCTGTTTTTACCGTTAAAAGTTTGTTAATCCAAACTTTATGTGTTGGCTCTGCGTTATCTTTGCAAAAAAAAACTCGTACAAATATGTTATCCAAATCTTTTCTCTCAGTGTGGTTGTTGGGTGCTTTGCTTAGTCTTAGCTTGCCTGCGGTGGCACAAAAAGTCATCAAACCCAAACCTAAAGCAAGCCCGTTGTGCTTGGCTACTTTCTTGGACAATGACATTTACCTGAAAGTTACCTACGGACAGCCCAACAAAAACGGGCGCGAAATCTTTGGTTCGCTTGTGCCGTATGGCAAAATTTGGCGTGCTGGCGCAAACGAAGCTACCGAATTTACGACTACCAAAGACATCAAATTTGATAAAAAAATCTTGAAGGCGGGTACTTATACCATTTTCGCAGTGCCTGATGCCGAGAAATGGACAGTGATTTTCAATGGGGTGTTGGGGCAATGGGGCGCGTATAAATACGAAGAAACCAAAGCGAACAATGTGCTACAAGTGGAAGTGCCTGTAGAAAAAGGCGAAGACGAATATGAGGGTTTTACCATTCAGTTCGAACAGACCAAAAAGGGCGCGGATATGGTGATTTTGTGGGATAAAACCCGCGTGGCTGTACCTATTACTTTTATCAAAAAATAATGTTTATGCGTTTTTCCTTTATCTTGTTGGTGTGTGTGTCGGTTGCTTTGTCTGCTTATCAGCCCGAACCGCTTGCGCTTAGCAAACAGCGTGGCAAAAAAGTATATGAGTTGAACTGCCAAACTTGTCATGGCGAAGATGGAAAGGGCGAGCCAAGTATTTTCCCGCCTCTTGCCCAAGCCGATTATTTGATGCAGAACCGTACTCGCGCCATTAGGCAAGTGTTGTATGGGGCGCGTGGCACTATGATAGTGAACGGACATACTTACACAGGCGAGATGCCCGCACAAGGAGGGCTTTCGGATACTGAAGTGGCTGATGTGCTAAACTATGTACGCAATGCGTGGGGCAATCAAGACAACTCGCCTATTAGCCCGCAAGATGTGAGGGCGCAAAGAAGATAACTATCATTTCCCCCAACAAGCTACGGTTTGTTGGGGGTTTTTGTTGTGCTAATGGAGGCAAGGAAAAATGTGCTTGCTTTCTTGTTTTGATATATATAAAATATGGCTATATTTGCTTGAAACAAACACGATTGATATATGAACCCCACCGAACAAGCCCACTTTTTCTTGAGAAATGCCCGCTATGCGGATTTTTTCAAACTCATGCGACTGAATGAAATAGAAAACATTGAACTTGCTTTGCTCCGTATGGAGTTTGTGCAGGGAAATTGGCACATTCTTTTTTCGCAAAGAGTAGAAACTTTTTTCAAAAACCTCGAGGTAGCACTAACTAAAGTCTTGCCTACAGAAGACATGACAAAGACTGCGCACATTTTGTCTAAATTTTCCTTTCCTACAGGCGTATTTGTGGGCAGGGAACAGGTTTTGCAAGACTTGCATACTTGCCTACAAAAGAGCTTGCCTACTGTGTTGGTAAATGGCTTGGGCGGTATAGGCAAGACTACGCTTGCGAAGGAATACATCAGGAGGCATATTGATACATACACGCACATTGTTTGGGTGGAGCAAACGACTACAAGCATAGAGGCGTTTACGAATGATATTACATTGCGTCAAAACTTGCAACTTGCCTTCCAGCAAGAAACTGAAGAAGAACGTTTTGAATTGATACTAAATGCACTCAAACAAAAAGAGGGGACGAATTTATTGGTGTTGGATAATTATCAACGCCCTGCCCACAAACAAGAAACGGACATTATAACTCGCCTGTCGTTCTCGACTCATTGGCGCGTGTTGGTAACGTCACGAGAAAAAATTACAGACTTTGAAACATTGGCGTTAGATGTACTTTCGGAAATGGAAGCTATGGAGCTTTTCAGGTTACACGCAGGCGAGAAAGCCATTGATGAAAATGAATTGCGGGACTTATTGGAAACAGTAGGCAGGCAT
>RDXI01000283.1 GCA_004292795.1 Bacteroidota bacterium
TGCGCCAAAAGTTGATTGCAAATCAAATGCTGTTGCAAGGCTTGTAGGAAAGCTTCGGAGCTTGCCTGCGTGATAGCCCCGCCTGCGGGACCGCCTGTGTTATTGACCAAGATATGCGCTTCGGTTAGGTTTTGCTGTGCGCAAAAGTCCTGCACAGCTTTTTGTAGGGCTGTAGGTTGTTCGAAATTAGCTATTATACTATAGTGTGTTTGTCCTTGCGAAGTAGCGAGTTCCTGCCTTGCCTGCTCCAGAGCGTCTGCATTGCGAGCCAATAAGACCACATTCGCACCCAAGTCTGCCAATTCGTGGGCAACAGCCTTGCCTATGCCTTGTGTGCTTCCACACACGAAAGCGAGTTTGTTTTGTAGGTTGAGATGAAGCATAATGTTTTTGTAAAATGCAAAGATACTACAACAAAACACGAAAAGCAATTTGCTTGCCTACAAAATGTAAAATATTGAAAATCAATCACTTACAAAATATTTGTAAAAAAAATTAAAAAAAACTTGCAATAATTGTACCACAATGCAAAAAAAGCGTATAAATTTAGGGGACAAAATGTGCAACGGTAATGATATAGACTGCCAAATTACTTATGATAAAGCAAACCACTTCCCTCCAACAACTTCAAAAGCTCTCGCCTCAACAAATACAGTTCATCAAGCTCTTGCAAATACCCACCGCAGAGCTTCAGGCGCGTATTGAAGAAGAACTCGAAGTAAATCCCGCCCTCGAAGAAGGCAGGGAAAGTGAAGAACGCGAGAGTACAGAAGCCGAAACAGAATACGAAGCCCAAGACGAATACAAGGCAGGCGAGGACGAAACTCCTAAAGAAACGGACTCAGGCGAGGACGACTTCGAGGAATCTATAGAAAACTATGAGGAAATAAGCCTCGATGATTATATGCCTGATGACGACTATGCAGGCTACAAGATGCAAGGTGATGGCAATTACCAAGAAGAGGAGCGCGAAATTCCGATAGCTACCACAACCACGCTTACCGATAATTTGATGATGCAGTTGGGTTTTCTCAACCTCGATGAACGCCAACATTCGGTGGCGGGGCATTTGATAGGCTCGCTTGATGGCGATGGCTATTTGCGCCGTCCTATCACGTCTATAGTCAATGACCTTGCCTTCTTGATGAATGTGGAAACGAATGAGGAGGAAGTGATGGCATTGTTGCAAAAAATACAACAGTTTGACCCGCCGGGCATTGGGGCGCGAGATTTGCAGGAGTGTTTGCTCATTCAACTGCATAGAATGGTGGACGACAACAAAATGCTGACCAAAGCAAAAAAAATAGCCCGCGACTATTGCGAAGAGTTCGCCAACGAACAATATGAACGCCTACAGCATCGTCTACAGGTAAATGATGAGGAATTTAGGGAAATTGTGCATTTGGTATTGTTATTGAAAGCTGTAGAAATGTTAGAACGCTGTTTTGAGGAATTTACCAAAAAACACTTTGATAAAATTCAGCGCAAAATAGAAATGAATGATGAGGACATGAAGGAAATTGTGAACATTGTCCTGCATCTGAACCCCAAACCGGGAGGCGAAAGCAACACCGAAACGAACAAAGTGCAGTATGTTATCCCCGACTTCATATTACGCAACAACAACGGCAGGCTTGATGTGTCGCTCAATTCGCGCAATGCGCCCGACCTCCGCATCAATGCGTCTTATGCCGATATGCTCGAAGCCTACAGCAAGGTGCAGAGCAAAGACAAACATGCCCGTGAAACGCTTACCTTCGTAAAACAAAAATTGGACGCGGCAAAGTGGTTTATTGATGCTATCAAACAACGCCAAAATACTTTGCTTAAGACTATGAACGCTATCGTGGCGTATCAATATGAGTTTTTCTTGGAAGGGGACGAAAGCAAATTCAAGCCTATGATTTTGAAAGACATTGCCGAAAAAATTGAAATGGACATTTCGACTATATCACGTGTAGCGAATAGCAAAGCCATTCAAACGGATTTTGGGGTGTTTCCGTTGAAATACTTTTTCTCGGAGGGCATTTCTACAGAGTCAGGCGAGGACGTGAGTAGCCGAGAGGTAAAAAGCATTTTGAAGGAATTGGTGGAGAAGGAAAGCAAACGCAAACCGCTTTCTGACGACAAATTGGAGAAGGAACTCAAAAAACGTGGGTATCAGATAGCAAGACGCACTGTAGCCAAGTACCGCGAACAACTGAACATACCTGTAGCTCGCCTCCGAAAAGAATTGTAACATTTAACATTTAACATTTAACATTTAACATTTAACATTTAACATTTAACATTTAACATTTAACATTTAACATTTATTTAACATTTAACATTTAACATTTAACATTTAACATTTTATTTATTTTTTGTTTAAGAAACAAGTAGTAAATTTTAAATTTTCAACTCTCAGCTCTTAACTTTCAACTCTCAACCCAATCATTCTGTTTAATGAAAAAAGACTGGAAAAAATACTTTTTTGTATTTATAGTGTGCATATTGTATATGTGTGCAGGTAAGGCTGTTGCCCAAAAAGACATAGATTTCAAAGTAAATATGGTAAAAAAGTTTGTAAGCGAGCTTACCTTTCCTAACGCTGTGGTAAAAGATAAAGTATTTACCATAGCTATTGTAGATAACGATGGCGCAACGGCAGATGCCTTTACGAATAGCTTAGGCAATACAACTATCAAGGGCATGAAAGTCGTTATCAAACGCATTATAAGTCCGAGCGAAATAACCTTGTTCCCCATAGTATATTATACTGAAAATGCCTCTATGCCTGTGAGTTACATCGCAAGGGCTGTAGGTACAAAGCCCATGATATTGCTGACTGAAAAAGAAGGCTTTATAGCTACAGGAAGTGATGTGAATTTTGTGAAAATAGGAGGTTCTTGGCGATATGAAATCAACTCTGATGCTATCAGCAAAAAACGTATCAATCCTTCAGAAACATTTATTCAGAAGGCATCGAGTGACTCTGGCACTATATCAAACCCAAATGATACAAAAGAACCACCAAAAAGAGATAAACCACCTTTGGTAGATGAAAAATTATTAGAAAAAATAAGAGCATTAGAAGGTGATAATGGAAAATTGAGCCAAAAACTGCGCGAAAAAGAGGAAAAAGAAGCTGAAGAGGCAAGGCAACGCGAAAAGCGCAAAACAGATTTGAATAATCTGAAAAATGAGTTAGAAAACATGACTGATATTGTCAAAGTGCGTGAAAGGGCATTGGAAGAAGCAGGAAAAGCCAAAATAGAAGCAGAAAAAGCAGAGCAAGAACGCATCAATCGTATCAAAGCAGAGAATGACGCAAAAGACAAAGAACGCGAAGCCAAACGTCAGAAAGAAATTGACAATCAACGCTTGTATATGATAGGATTGGCGGGTATTATTGCCGTTATATCTACTATAGCTATCCTAAGCGTAATAGCCAGCAGGCGCAGAAAGAAAATAATCGATCAGCTTGAGATAGCTCGAAATGAACTTTCGAAGAACAATGCACAACTCGATATGCAAAACAAGGAAATCTTAGCACAACGGAACGAACTTGATGTGCAGAACAAGGAAATCATGGCGCAGAAAGATGAGTTGGCAGATAAGAACCTTAAAATAACGGACAGTATTCGTTATGCGGAAACAATCCAGATGGCTATGCTCCCAAGCCGAAGCGAACTATCTCAAATATTTAAGTCCTATTTTGTAATGTATGAGCCGAAAGATATTGTTTCGGGTGATTTTTATTGGGCTACCAAACGCGAAGAAGGTATTTTTGTAGCGGTGGCAGATTGTACGGGGCATGGCGTGCCGGGTGCGTTCCTTTCTACGGTGGGCAATGACATTTTGAACGAACTTATCAAAGATAGGCGCGTACACGAACCCAATCAGATTTTAACGAACCTGCACACAGGCATTTTCGAAAGGCTCAGGCAAGGCGAAACCAATAACCAAGATGGTATGGATATTTGCCTTTGCCGAATTGTAGAAAAAGACGATGACTATTGTGAAATCGTGTTTGCAGGTGCGAAACGCCCTATTTTCTATAGTGATGCAGGCGAGATAAGGCAACTCAAAGGCGATAGCAAGTATTTAGGAGGCATTAAAGAAGAACCGCCTTCTTTTACAAACCAAGTCGTGACGCTAAAAAAAGGTGAGATTTTGTATCTTACTACTGACGGCTATCCCGACACGCCCAACACAGAAAAGCGTAAGTTTGGTTCGGGCAAATTCCAAGAACTGATGCAAGAAGTCTATTCCTTAGACTTGCCTACCCAACACAAAATATTCATGGAGCGTTGGCGCGAACACAAGGGCAAGGCAGAACTACGCGATGATACTACAATTTTAGCTATAGAACTCTAAAAAAAACGTTTGTATGAAAAATAAAGCTATCCTTACTACCCTCAAGCATTTAGTTGATGGCTTGTGGTATATTACCGAAACAGATGCCACTTTTGAAGTCTGCGATTGGGGAGTAGAACTGCCCCAAGATATACAAGCAAACACTGCAAAGAAGGCAGAAATAGAGGAGTTTTTTATTCCTTTTTTGGAAATGCGCACTTGGCAGACAGAAGAAGACCAAAAAACAGGCTTGCGCTATGCAAC
>RDXI01000088.1 GCA_004292795.1 Bacteroidota bacterium
AAGCCCGCCATGTTCTTGTAGGAGTTGCACCAAATTGTAGGTAAAAGAATCGTAATTGTCTAAAACTAATATTTTCATCGCATTGCAAGTTAGGGCGAAGTAATGAATTTTGCAAAAAAAATTGTGGTTTGTAGGGACACAAACTACGGCACAGGCAAAAAAATGTGGTTTGTGAGGACACAAACCACAGTAGTTCAATAGGCAAGGTTTATTTCCGCCTTGTGTCCGTTATTTGGGTGATTTGCCACTTGCCTTCTTCGTTGCGTACAAGGTGAAAGGCATTTACGCCTTGATGCGAAAAAGTCTTGCCTACATAAAATTTGTAGGGTGTCCATGCGGTTGCCATGTGGTCATCTACGCGAATTTCGTAGCTCTCTATGCGTTCATCATACACTTCCGCATGGGGTGTAGCAATGGATTTCAAAAAGCCATCAATGTTGAGTTCTGTATGCAAAATTGTTTTGTTAGCGCGGTTTGTATAGACCGATTGCATACGTGCTGTGGGGTGAAAGGTGGCTCGAATCATAGTCGTATCGGCTTGGTACATACCCTTGAAAAGCTGTTCTATGACGGCTTGTACCTCTTTTTTGTCTTGTTCAGGGTTGTTTTGTTGTGCGAAGCCAAGCGAGGCTATAGCAAACGCGCTCAAGAAGAAAAGATATTTTATCATGGCAATATGGAAACATTTTTTGCCTATTTTTGTCGCTGAAAATTGTTTATTGTTACAAAAAGGGTGGAAAGGTAGAGGGGTTGAAGGGTAGAGGGGTGGAAAGGTGGAGAGGTAGAAGGGTGGAAAGGTGAAAATGGACTTTGCTTTGTAAGATTGTAGAAATTACCAACATAAATTACCTTTCCTCTCTCCCCTTCCACCCCTCTACCCTTCCACCCTTCAACCTCTCTCCCCTTCCACCCCTCAACCCCTCTACCCCTCTACCCTTCAACCCCTATGCGCATTACACTAATAGGTTATGGAAAAATGGGCAAAACCATCGAAAAGATTGCCCTGCAACGCGGACATAGCATTGCACACATCATAGACCAACACAACGTCCAAGACCTCGCCCTCGTCTCGCCTGCCAATACAGACGTGGCGATTGAGTTTACCAATCCCGAAAGTGCGGTTTTGAATTTGCGCCAATGTATAGCGCAAGGCGTGCCTGTAGTATGCGGTTCTACAGGTTGGCTACAGCACAAGCCTGACATAGAAAAGGCTTGCCTACAGCAAAAAGGAGCTTTTTTTTATGCTTCTAACTATAGCGTGGGTGTTAATATTTTCTTTCGCCTCAATGCTTATTTGGCTTCTATGATGAGCAAGCAACTTGCCTACCGCGCAAGCATGGAAGAAATACACCACACCGAAAAGAAGGACGCGCCAAGCGGTACAGCGATTACCTTAGCCGAAGGCGTATTGCAACATCTTACCACTTTGCAACAATGGGTAAACGAACCTACTGAAAATCCTACGGACTTGCCTATTATCTCGAAGCGCGAACCCAATGTACCTGGTACGCACAGCGTAGTGTATGCCTCGCCTGTAGATGAGATAGAAATAAAACACACTGCGCACAGCCGAGAGGGTTTTGCTACAGGTGCTGTCCTTGCCTCCGAGTGGCTACAGGGCAGGCAAGGTGTGTTTGGTATGGAAGATATGCTCGGTTTTTAGGGTGTTTGCAAAAATATTTTGGAATAAACATTGTTTTATCCTAAAAAAGCTATATTTTTGCGCAAATTTAAAAAACATTTAATCATGGCAGTTACCCAATTTTATCGCAAGACGCGCAGAAATTACACAAGAGCCAATAATGCTACAGCCGTAATGAAACAATTGTTGCGCCGTCCTACTATCAAGAAAGTAGATGTAGAAGCTATCAAAGCATCTTTTGCCGCGAAAAGCTAATACGCTTGCCTCTTTCAGAATATGCCTTTGGTAAAGTTTGTGCTTTGTCAAAGGTTATTTTTTTTGAATTGAAACGTCCTTCGTTAGAAACCGTATAAACAATATCGTGTGTTTTGTACGTTATACATCAAAAAATAACAACTACCATCGCTACTATGGTGCTACCAAAAATAATCATCGGGGTACTTTTGAGCCTTTTGTTGGGGCATCAAGCCTTTGCCCAAGCGTGTTTCAATGCCAACACTGTACGGGGTTGTGCGCCTTTGACTATTACCCTGACAGACTGTAGCAATGGCACTAACATTGCCTACAAATACAGCGAAGCGGAGGGTTTTACAGATAGAAATACCAACACTTATACGATACCCGGCAAGTACAACATCACGCAAATTGTGCAGATAAGTGGCACAGGCGACAGTTTGCGCAAACAGGAGTATATCGAAGTCTTGCCTACGCCCTTGCCAGAATTTGAATTGCGTATGTGCGCCAACCGCAAGGTTTCGCTCAATATTACAGATACGCAATACGAGCAATGTTTGGTCGATTGGGGTGACGGCTCTTCTGTGCAAGTGGTAAGTGAAGGCTCGCCTGCTATAGAACACACCTATAGTTCTACAGGTAGTTTTTCTTTGAAGGTAAAAGGCAATTATGCCCCAGGAGGTTGTGGGGCAGAAAAAGCAATTTTAATAAGTCCCGTAAGTGCCTTGCCTCCGCCCACTATGGAGAGTATCATCACCAATACACGCGGGGCAACTACAGGAGCTATTACGCTCAAAATGCTTACGCGCCCTGATTTTGATTATGAAATATATGCTTCGGGCAATCCTACTCCGCTTACTACTTTTGTGGGCATTAGCGGGACAGTTACGAAAACGATTGATAACTTGAATACAGAAACAGGCAATATTTGCTTGAAAGTCAAGACTTTAGACAAGTGCGGAACGTCTGCCGAGTCGGAAGCGATTTATTGTTATGTGTCCCTGAAAGTTACGGCAGGTGATGGTAGAAATGTTTTGGAATGGAATCCTTATTTGGGAAGTGTGCCAGCGGGTTCTTTTCAACAATATGTGCTTTATAAGAATAGCCAGCCTTTTCACATCATCACAAACATAGGCGAAGGCACTTATACAGACGAGAATGTAACGTGCAAAGAAAACTATTGTTACCAAGTAGTAGCCGAATTTGCCTCGCCTACTTTCCACTTTACCGCAAGTACCAATGCGGAGTGTGTCAATGCCTTTTCTACGCAAATTCCGCCTACGGTGGGTTTGCTCAATGCCACTGTAGAAACGCCTCGAAGCATACGCCTTTTTTGGGAAGTGGAAAATCAGCCTCGAATTGCGCAATACGAAATAAACCGCAACGGTACTATAGTAGTCAGTGCTTCGCAAAGTCAAGACTTGCTCGACTCGGATTTGCAGATTGACAAGCAATTTTGTTATGAAGTGCGCTATACGAACATTTGCGACAATAGCTCGGCTTGGGCGGTCAAGGTTTGTCCTGTGTTTTTAAGTGCTTTGTCCACCGAAGCAGGCAAGCCTCGCCTACAATGGACTGCCTACCAAAACCCTGACAATCAACTCGAAGGCTATGTTTTGCAGAAATTGAATGAGCGTTTGCAAGTGTATGAGGAGGTCGAGCTTGCTCCTAATGTCCTTGCCTACACTGACGCAAACGCGAAGACCGACCGCCAAGTGATGCGCTACCGCATCAAAAGTATCATAGATGCAGGGGCTGATATTGTGAGTTATTCGAATGTGGTGGAAGTGGCGCAACGTTTCAGGCTCTTTTTCCCCAATGCTTTTACGCCCAATGCGAATAGTTTGAATGATACTTTTAAGCCTGCTTTCTTATTTGTGAAGCGTTTTAAGATGACGATTTACAACAGGCAAGGCGAAATCGTGTTCCAAACAGATAACATAGAAAAAGGCTGGGACGGTACATACAAGGGCGTGCCTGTGCCTGCGGATAATTACGCCTATTTTGCAGAAGCCGAAGACAATACAGGCGAGAAATTTACGACCAAAAACAGTTTTATCTTAATTCGCTAACCGCCCTCTCCCCTATTCGCTCTTATGGACGTAGGAACACCCGCTTTGCTATTTCCCGCTATTTCTCTTTTGTTGCTTGCCTTCACCAACCGCTTTTTGGCTATCGCAAGCCTTATTCGCAACCTTACGAAAGAATACCGCAATAATCATGACGACAAAGTCAAGATACAGATTTCTTTGCTAAGGCGTAGGTTGTTTATGATACGCAATATGCAGATTATGGGTGTTTTGAGCCTTTTTCTGTGCGTATTGGCTATGTTTCTTATTTTTGCCGAATGGATTTTGGTTGCCAAATATGCCTTTGGCGTTAGTCTTTGCTGTATGTTAGGCTCGCTTACGTGGTCTTTGGCGGAATTGCTTGTGTCTATCCAAGCCCTGAACATTGAACTAAGCGACATAGAAAAAAGCAAGAAGGCGAGTAGGTAGCCTTTAGTTTCTGCTATCACATCAGGCTATTTCACTTCGCGTACTTTGCTTTTGTCGGTCAGGTAGCCTGCGCCTTCGGTAATGACTTTGGTGTCGGTAGGCAAGTTAGATTCTATAGCTATGTACGAGGACGTGATGAGCAGAATTCTTACCTGCACTTTGTTTGCCTCATTGCCTTTCAGCACATAGACAAAACCCTTTTCGCCATCTGCCTCCACGATAGCCGAAGCAGGCACGACTGTATATTTTTGGGCATCTTGGGGCTGAATACGCGCCTGCGCCACAAAGCCCGTAATGAGCGTAAGATTTTCAGGATTTTCTATCTGTAGCTCTACTTCGTAAGTGCCTGTGGCAGGCGAGGCTGTTTGCGCTATTTGCGACACTGTAGCCCGAAGTTTCTTTTGCGGGTGTGCGTCCATTGTGATGTCGGCATAGTCGCCTAAGCGCACACGCACCACATCGCGGTCTGTCATACCTACTTTGACCACAAACGCCTGTTCAGTGGAGGCAAGCACAAAAACGGGATTGCCCACGCCTATCAGCTCGCCTGCTTCTGCCAACTGACGCACTACACGCCCCGAAATGGGTGCGTAAATGGTAGAATATTTCTGGTTAAATTCGGCTATTTTCAACGAACTCGCGCTTATTTCTTGCCCTGTGCTGGCGTTTTGCAGTTGCTCAAGCGTGGCTACGGAGTCTTTATACAAATTTTTCGCCCTTTCGAGGTCGCGGTCTGCTTTTTTGAGAGCTATTCGCGCTTGGCTTACCTGCGCTTCTATTTCGGATAGGTTCAGTTTTGCCAATAACTGCCCACGTGTTACGGTTTGCCCTTCTTTGGTGTAGGTTTGTTCTATGATGCCTCCCGTTTTGAAGGCGAGTTTTACCTCTGTTTGTGGGGCGACTATGCCCGACACAGTGATAGGTTGGGTAATGGTTTGGGTTTGAAGCGTTTGGGCGCGTATGGGTATTGTCGACTCAGCGGTAGGCGAGGGCGATTTGGCTTCCTTGCCTGCGCCACACGCAAACAAAAAGAAGGGCAAAAATAAAGAGAAATAGCGCATATTATAAGAAGCTAAAAAAGCATACAAAGATAGCTTTTTTTGTTACAAAAAAACGACCTTCGAGAGGTCGTGTTGTGAATACAGTTTTATTCCGATTGTAGCCACGCCAAAGCGTCTTCTTGGTTCAAGAAAAGTTGGCGGTCTTGGCTTTCCTCTTGGGCTACTTTTTGGTTCACTTGTTTGACGCTGAATCGGGCAAAAACATCTTTGGGCGTTATCAGGGCGCGTTTTACCTGCCAATATTGGTTCGAGAACTCTACAGAGCGTTTGGCGGCATATTCTTGGTCTTCTGCCCCAATAACCCTATGCTCCACAAGGTCGGTCAGCGTTTTTTTGATGGAATGTTCCGCCATTAGTTCAAATACTTTGTCTATGCCAGCGCGGAAGTCGTGGCTTGGTGTGAAGCCTTTCCAAGTAATGTGCATTATCTCATGGGTTTTGTCTAAGACAATGTGTAAATACGGTTTTTCGAATAATGTTTCCATAACGATTAAACAAGTTAAATAAATTGAATGTTACACGATAGCCCCTTGTTTTTGCAAAAATTCTTGGTTTCTTTCGCCAAGCACTGCATTTCGAAAGTCGGCTTTTTCAAGGTTTTGAGGTTGTAAAATACTTTCCATGATTTCAGCGTGTTGCAAATTGGCGCGGTACAGGTTCGTATCTCGCATATCTGCCCCTGTGATTTTGGTGTAGGCAAGGTTGGCTTTGGTAAAATTAACAAAACGCATATCAGACTGAAAAATGCTACACCCGCTTAGGTCGGCAAGGGTAAAATCCGCGCCTTGCAAGTTTGAATAGTCCAAATAGCTATTTGCCAACCTTGCCTGCGTGAAGTCCGCGTACAACAAATTTGCCTTGTGCCAAATTCCTTTGGTAAGTTCCGCTTCTAAAAGTTGCGTTTTCATCAAATCCGCGCCCACCCACGAGCCTTCAGGCAGGTAAGCATTGCTCATTTGCGCGTGTTGTAGGCAAGCATTGTCGAAGACTGCCTTAGGCATACGCGCATACAAGAGCGAAGCCCGCTTCAAAGAAGCGTAAGAAAAATTAGGATTTTCGGCTTCGAAGTAGCTAAGGTTCGTGTCGTCAAGGTCTTGGTAGGCAAGGTTCAGGGCATAAGGGCGCGTTTTTTTCAGGAAACGCATCAACACATCTCGCCTACCCACGTTGTCGGGCATATAGTTCGTAAATTGGTTCAAATGACTTAGCAATGTCCAATAGCCTACAAAAGTGTTCGTTACGGCATCTTCGGGGTGTTCTTCAAAATCCTCTGACCACAAAGGCATTACAAAAAAAGTATCCAACAATTCAGGCAAAAACAACGCAAAACGTTCTGCCAACGCTACGCGCTTGCCTGCTTCATAACGAAGGTTGATATGCGCCAAAAATTCGTTGATGTCTTGGGGCGTAGGCAAGCCTTCTGCAAACAACCGCGCAAGGCGAGTGAGGGCAGACGAGCCATAAGAGATGTCATATTCGCCAAAAGAGTCTTTCGTAAGAAAATCTTGCTCGAGTTGTGGCAAAAGCGCAACAAGGTTCATATTCAAGACCAAAATTATATATTATTTTCTAAACTAACACGATAATCCACAAAAAAAGGCTAATTTTACAGCGCGAACTATAAAAATGCGTGTACAATATACTTTTATTTTGTTCTGTTTGTAGTAATGCAATCGTTTGTTTACAAATATCTGATAGCTTTCTGGGTAATTTCCTATAGCCTTGCCTTGCCTACTATAGCCCAAACTATCCTGAAAACTCCTGCCCCCAATACGGTTGAAGAAAACTTGCGCATCTCTGCTGAAAAAGAAGCAGAGGGCGACTTTCGCACTGCGTCTGACTTCCTGAACAAGGCGGCAATGATAGAAAGCGAAAAGAAAAATTACCTCAAAGCAGTAGAATATTACGAAAAATCGGCTTCGCTCAACGAAAAAATAGACAATCAACAAGGCATTGCAGGCATCAACAGCAACCTTGCGATGCTTTATAATGACTTGGGGCAATATGACAAGGCTTTGTTTTATTTCGAAAAAACCTTGAAAGTGCGCAAAGACCGCAAGGAGCGCGAAGGGACTTTTGATGCTATGTTTAATATAGCTATGGTTTTGAGAAACCTGAACCGCGATGAAGAGGCTATCAAAATGCTCGAAAACGCCCTGAACTACTCGCAAGAATCTTACGACCTTATCAAGATGCGCCTTTGCTACGGCACACTCTACGAACTGTATCAGAAAAAAGGCAACACCGAAAAAATGGCGTACTACTATTCTTTCTACAATTATTTCAATGAGAGAATCTATAGTGGTGAAAAAAAGAAGCTCAAAACACAAGTAGCCCAAGCCGAGAACCGCACCCGCGAAGTAGAACTTGAGAAGAAAATAGCCATACTCGAGAAAGAAAAGGAACTCAAAGCCAAAGATTTGGAATTGGACAGAGCCACCAACGACAAAAAATTCCTTTTCAGCCAACTGACCGAAGACCAAAAATTTATACAACACCTCGAACAAGAAAAGAAAATCCTTGCGCAAGACAAAGAACTGAAAGAATCTGAAGCCTACAAACAGAAAGCCGAAAAAGAGTTGATTATGCGCGAGTCAAACCACAAAAGCAATCTTTTGTTCTTCAGTGGCGTGGCAGGGGCTATTTTGGCGGGTTTGTTGTTGTTTGTGTTCATCGTAAACGCGGCTCGAAAACGCGCCAATAGATTGCTACAAGAAAAGCAAATCGACCTCACACAGGCAAACCGCGTGAAGGATAAGATGTTTTCTATCATTGCCCACGACTTGCGCACTCCCTTCAATGGCATCAAAGGCTTGTTGATGCTCTTAGACCAAGACTTGCTCGACGAGCAGGAAAGGCAAGACCTCATCAGGCAACTGCGCGGTGTTACTGATGCTACCCTCGAAACATTGGAAAACTTGTTGCGCTGGGCGAAAGGGCAAATACAAGGCATCAAACCTAATCCTATAGGCATAGAACTCAATGCGCTTGCTGAAAATTCTATACAACTTTTGAACGAGTCGGCAAGGCAAAAAAACATCATTCTCTCAAACTTACTCCCTTTGCAGGCAAGGGTAATGTGTGATGCAGACCATTTGGACATCATTATCCGCAATTTGCTTTCCAATGCCATCAAATTCACGCCTCCCGAAGGCTGGGTAAGCATTAGCGCGAAACAGGAAGGCGAGTCTTGGCGTATGGAGATACGCGACTCAGGCTTGGGTATTCCTGCCGACAAAATAGGCTACCTATTCGACAGCGAGAAAAACTTTAGCACACGAGGCACGAACAACGAAAAGGGTACGGGCTTGGGGCTTGTGTTGGTAAAAGAGCTTTTGCAAAAAAATAACGGCACTATTACCGTACAAAGCAAAGTAAATGCGGGTACAACCTTCTTCATTACCTTGCCTGCTGAAGCGAAAAGAGAGGAGAAATCCACCGAAAAACTGCAGATGGCTGTATAGGGGCAAAAAAAACTTTTCGAAAACCTGCCTTCGAGGTGTTTTATAACTTTTTGAAAATCAAGCATTTAGCCAAATGTTAATGAAAACCAAATAAAAAGTTAATAAAAATTTAAAAAAAATCCTCAAAAAATTTGGAAGTCTCGAAAACCCGCCCTATCTTTGCATCATCAAATCAATCAATATTTGTTTAATCTAAAACCCCTTAACAACGATGAAAAAGGTATTTTTAATGATCGCTATGTTCTCTGCTCTTACTTTCACAACTACTGCTTGTGGCGGTGGTGAAAAAGCAGCTGAAGGTGACAAGAAAACTGAAGGCGAAGCTGAAAAAGCTAAAGAAGAGCCTAAAGAAGCTCCTAAAGAAGAGCCTAAAGAAGCTCCTAAAGAAGAGGCTAAAGAAGGCGACAAAGCTAAAGAAGGTGCTAAAGAAGAGAAGAAAGACGGTCCTAAAGAAGCTCCTAAAGCTCCGGAAGGCGAGAAGAAGTAATTTCTTCCATAGCGAAAGCTACTTAACACAAAACCTCAACTTCGGTTGGGGTTTTGTTGTTTTTGTTGGTTGACAATCCGTTTACGGTTGTCAATCCAAGCATACAGCCTGTTTGGTTTTTGTATTTCGTGTTTTTTGTGTTATTTTGCATAAACCAATAGGAAGGTAACCATAAGCATTTTTTCGGTTGGCAATCCGCTTGCGGTTGTCAATCCGAAAAAATAAGACCGAAAGTAGGAAGGTAGCCATAAGCATTTTTTCAGTTGGCAATCCGCTTGCGGTTGTCAATCCGAAAAAAAAAGACCGAAAAATGGTTTATTTTCAGTTTTTAGAAACGATTATTGTTTATTTTCTCAGATTCGGATTGACAACCGCAAGCGGATTGCCAACCGAGGCAATAAAAAAATAAAGCATTGAGTTTCAGTCAAACCTGTTGAGTCTAAAAATCTATCAAAATTATCGTTATTATGCTCAAAAGCCCCGAAGATGTATTGAAAGAAATCAAAAAACGCGAGTTCGCCCCTGTGTATTTTTTGCATGGGGAGGAAGCCTTTTATATAGACCGCATCACTGCCCTGATAGAAGAAAGCGTACTTACTCCCGCAGAGCGCGGTTTCAACCAAACGATGCTCTATGGGCGCGACATCAACATGGGCGTGGTCATCACGCAGGCAAGGCGTTTTCCGATGATGGCAGAAAAACAAGTCGTGATAATCAAGGAGTTTCAGCAAATGCCCGACCTCGCCAAAGAAGACAGTAGCAAGATGCTTGAGGCGTATGTGGCGCAAGCCCAGCCAAGCACAGTGTTGGTGTTGGCGCACAAGCACAAAACGCTGAACAAAAACAGCAAGCTCTACAAAGCCATAGAAAAAAACGCGACTGTAGTAGAAACCAAAAAATTATACGACAATCAGCTCCCTGCGTGGATTCAAAACTACCTGAAAGAACAAAAATACAGCATAGAGCCTAAAGCGGTGCAGTTGCTCGCCGAAGCAGTGGGCGCAGACCTTGCGCGTATGAGTGGCGAATTGGACAAACTTTGCTTGAATGTGTCGCCTGAAACGCCCATCAACGAACAAATGATAGAGCAGTTTGTGGGCATCAGCAAGGACTACAATGTCTTTGAATTGCAAAATGCCCTTGCCCAACGCGACCGCACTAAGGCGTTCAAAATCCTTGCCTACTGGGAAGCAAACCCCAAAAAACAACCGCTTATCCCCACGATTGCGATGCTGTTTGGCTATTTTGTGAAGCTCTTGATAGCCACACAAGAAAAAGACAAATCTGACCAAAATTTGGCTAAAGTGCTGAAAATAAACCCTTACATAGTGAAAGACTACAAACTTGCCTTGCAAAATTTCAACTCGCCTCAACTTTTGGAGGCTATTCGCCTTTTGCGCATGGCGGACTTGCAAGTGAAAGGCATCGAGGCAGGCGGTGGCAATGAGGCGGAAATTTTGAGGGAGTTTGTTTTTAAGGTGTTGTAGAAGGGTTGAGGGGTGGAAGGGTTGAGGGGTTGAGGGGTTGAGGGGTGGAAGGGTTGAGAGGTGGAAGGGTTGAGGGGTGGAAGGAGAATAGATATATTTTTAACAAATCAACCATACAACAATCAACCATATAACCATACAACAATCAACCATACAATTTTTTTTTTTGGGCATAGCTTTGCAGAGCAACGTGGTAGGCAAGTTGCGGGGCAGGTAAGTAAATTGATTGGGTTGTGAAAAAGGAAAGAAAATAAACAATCAAAACTCACACAATATCTCATTCACTCCCTTAGTCCTCAATGAAGGCAATCATTTTATCGCGATTGATGCCTAAGAGTTTGAATTTACGTTTCGTCTGTTGCTCGTCTTTGGCATAAAAATAACGGCGAGGCTTTTTCCTTTTCTTGCCTACAGGCAATACAGGCGGTTCGTTATTGCTAATCGTTACTACAGCCTCCTCGAAAGGTATGTAGCCTTCAATTTCTATTCTGATTTTTTTGAATTTCACTTCATATTCAGTCGCTATAAGTTCAGTGCGAGTAGGCGCGGGGCGAAAAGTTTTAGATTTTGGCGGTGTTGTGGGCGTATTGTTTTTGTCTTGTTGGGGCTTCGTTTGGGTAGGCAAGTTTGTTTTCGCAGGTGTTTGCGGATTTGTTTTGACAGGCGTAGGCTCTGTTTTCGCGTTTTTCGGGTCTGGGTCTGTTAGGTTCTGTATAGCATTTTCTATCGTATTTTCTGTTTTGTCTTTGGCATCATTTGTAGCAAGTCTTTCTACCGACTCTGCGTGGTCTGTCGAGTTTGGCTTGCCTACTTTGTTGCTTTTTTCAGTCTTGGCTACAGGCGAGTCTTCCTTGCCTGCATACCACACGCCCAACATAGCTACCAAAAACAATACAGAAGCCACTGCGCCATACATCACGCGCCAATTTGTAGCTTTTCGCGCTACAGGCACAAGGGGAATAACTTTTGCTTCATCTTGTTCATCAAGCATCTTAGAGAGTTTCGCCCAAACGTGGTCTGTAGGCATTTCTTCTCTGTTTTGTAGTTTATCGCGGAATATATCGTCGAGTTCCATATTGAATTATTGAGTTATTGAATTATTGAGTTACTGCTAAAAAAAATGTTAAATGTTAAATGTTAAATGTTAAATGTTAAATGTTCCTTGTCCAAGCCTTCTATTTTCTTCTGTAGCAAAGTTCTGGCGCGTGAGAGTTGCGATTTAGAGGTGTTTTCATTGATATTGAGCATTTCAGCAATTTCCTTGTGTGAATAGCCTTCTATGGCATAAAGGTTAAAAATAGTTCGGTAGCCTGTAGGCAAGTCTTGAATCATGTCCATCAATTCGTCTGCGTGCATTTGCGCACTGTGGTCAGTAGGCGAGCTTACCTGCACGTGTTCCTCTGCATTGCTTTCCACATACATGAGGCGTTGCTTGCGCAAAAGCCCCAAACACTCATTGACCACAATCCTTCTAATCCACCCCTCCAAACTGCCTTCCTCTTTAAAATTTTGTATATGCGTAAAAACTTTCATAAAACTATCTGCCAATATATCTTCCGCCTCCATGCGTTGGCGTACATAACGCAAACACACGGCAAACATCTTGCGCGAGTATCGCTCATAGAGTTCGCGTTGCGCGAGGCGGTCGCCCCGTTTGCAAGCCACTACAAGGTCGTTTTCGGTAGTATATTTCGGCATGGTCGGTTCGCAATGTTTGTTTTGTAGGTAAGATGCAAAAATAGGTAGGCAAGTTGCACCGCAAGCGAAAAAAAATAAAAAAAATATTTTTACCTATATAACTTCTTGTTTATCAAGGCATTACAAACAACCGAAAAAACATATAAAACCAACTCTTTTGCATTTTTTAGCCTTTCGGCGTGATATTTGACTATATATATAACAAAAAGACACATGAAACCATGTGCTTTTTTTGGTAAAAAGAAAAAGAAACACTAATTTTGCAACCGAAATGCAAACAGCGTTGATGACAATGACAAGCGAACAAAAAAAGGCTATCCTCCTACTCAAGTCTGTAATCTTCCATTATCATGGCTTAGATAATGAGGAGAAGGAGATATTGGACAACACCGCCCAAAAATTAGACGCGTGGGACGAGCTAAAATGGGCTAATGACTTCATAGCCTTAGACTACTACACCGCCTTTGAGCGTGCAAGAGAATATCTGAACGAGATTGTAGGCAATCTTGACAAAGATACGCGCTTGCATTACTTGGGTATGGTGTGGGAAGCAAACAATGCCAAAGGCTACGTTACCGAAATGGAGGCTACCGCCATGCTCAAACTTGCCAAAGATTGGCACGTCCAAAA
>RDXI01000089.1 GCA_004292795.1 Bacteroidota bacterium
CTGCAAAAAAATCATCAACGACAACGCAATATCGGCTTGCATACCCGCCAATTCCTCTGACTCGCCTACTGCAGTCAAACAAACATCTGCCCAATCTTCCCAAGACTCGTGTTGATACAAATAGGTTTCTAAGAATTGGGTAGTCGTTTTGTGGAAAATGAGCATCGCGTTTTCGGATAAAATCTCTTTTACCAATTTCTCAATCTTGTTGCGCTCTCGCTTGCGATGCCCTTTGCTCAAATTCATTGCCCACAACACAGGCACAAAGTCGGGGTGCATTCCTCCGCCTTTGATGATTTGGTAGGCAAGCTCTATGTTGGTGTTATCTTTCGAATAAAGTAAGTTTTTCACTTTATCGCGCATTTGCACCGCTTCTTCAGTGGATTCGGACAAGTATCTCTCTCGATTCATACTTTTTGGGGGCTATAATTTGATGCAAAATAAATAAAAATTTCCACCAAACCAAAAACGCTACTTGCCTAAAATCTCGCACACAGCCCTATAAGCCGTTTCCAACGCGCCATGCACTGTAGCAAAATGCCCTTCGGTGTGGGTAGCCTCGCCTGCAAAATACAGAGGCGGAATAGGTTTTGCCAGCACTGTCCTTGCCTCCTCTGACTGATAGCTTGGGTACGAATACGCACCCCACTGAAAAGGTGTATTGCCCCAATCAATCATTTTGCCCTTCACAAAATACGTAGAAGCATCGGGTTTGCCGAGCATAGCGTCCAATTCGCGCAATGCCATTTTGATAGCCTCTTCCTCGCCTAATTTGCTTAAATGCGAGGCGTTTTCACCCATTACCAAAGCCGTTAAAATGGCTTCGCCATCTTTGGCACTTGGATAAAATTCGGGGATATAGCCCTTGCCAAATATCGCGCCCACTTCGGGAGTCCAAAACGCCTTCGAGAAGGTAAGCAAAATTTTCATACCCGCATCTATGCCTATGGTTTCGATAGCCTTTTCTTTTTCAGCAGGCAAGGCAGGCGAGAAGGTAATGAGGTATTTTTTCAATACGCCCAACGGCACAGTCAGCACTACAGCCTGCCCTTCCCACGCCTCACCTGCGGGTGTTTCCACTTTCACGCCTTGTTCGCTGTAGTGTATTTGCGTGATAGGTTTTTCGAGCAACACACAAGGCAACGCATCAGCAAAAGCCTGCTCGACCAATTCGGCAAAACCCGCTTTTTCAAAATAAAAATTCTGCTCGCCTGCCGACCATTGCTGTCGCGCTTTCTGCAATGCACGTGCATCTATTCTGTACGAAGATGTGCCATAATCCACACTCAACCACGCATCAGCAATATGCCTCACGTTTGGCGGGCAATCAATGACGTGCAGAAATTGCGCCATAGAAATAAAGCCTTCTGTGTCGCTAAAATCTGCCTCTTCAATCAAACTATTGTAAGCATCTACTTTCGCAAAATCTTCATGCGCGTAGGCTTCTTCTTCGCTCCAAAGGCGTTGCTCGAAATAATACACATCTTCAAAATTGTTGATGTTGAGCATTGTTTTGTGGTGTATGTCTGCCAATTCTGCCCAAGCACTCTTGCCCCCATGCACAAACTCTGCCCCTGCTTCAATGGGCGTTTTGCCATAGTCCGTAAGCGTATGCACACGCCCTCCGTAGCGCGAAGTTGCCTCGAGTATTTGGACTTCTACCCCACTTTTGCGCAACATTTGGGCAGTAGCCAAACCCGCCACTCCCGCGCCAATGATAAGCACCTTGCCTACGTTTTTTTCGTTGGGTAAGCCCTTGGCTAAGGCTTCCGTAATGTCTTTTGCTCGCATACGCAAAGATAGGATTTTTTTTGGGAAAAGGTGGGGGTGGAAGGGTTGAGGGGTGGAAGGGTTGAGGGGTAGAAGGGTTGAGGGGGGGAAGGGTAGAGAGGTGGAGAGGGTGAAGGGTGGAGAGGGTGAAGGGTGGAGAGGGGGAAGGGTGGAGAGGGGGAAGGGTGGAGAGGGGGAAAACAACCTTCTCCCCTCTACCTTTCAACCCTTCTACCCTTCAACCTTTCAACCCCTCCACCCTTCTACCCTTCTACCCCTCAACCCTTCAACCCTTCTACCATCTTACCTTTTCTTGAATAGGTTTTCGCACTCCGTCAGGCGAGGGCTTGCCTATCACACCGACATAAAAAAAGCCTAACAATTTTTCATTTTCTGCTAAGCCCAAAAACGTTTTTCCTTCGGGTAGGTAAGTTGCCCCGCCTGTACTCCAAAACGCGCCTACGTTGTAGGCAGTAGCCGTAAGATACATATTTTGTACGGCACAAGCGACAGCTTCTATTTCCTCTATTTCAGGAATTTTTCCGCTTTCTTGGCGTTTCATGTATATGGCTATGATGTGCGAAGCCTTGCGCGGATTTTGGCGCAATTTTTCAAATTTTGCTTCATCAAAACTTTCTACAGGCGTATTTTGTTTGTAGGCTTCCGCCTGAAAATCGCCAAATGCGGGTAGTTTTTCATTTGTCAAAACTACAAAACGCCATGGCTCTGTTTTGCCATGCGTGGGTGCCCAGTTGGCATTTTCGAGCATTTGCCAAATGATGGCATCATCAACTTTTTCGCCTGTGTATTGCGCAGGAAAGGTCGACCTTCTTTGGCGAATGAGCGCGTTTGTATCGTGGATAGAGAGCATTTTACAAGGTGTTAAAATTGTTAAAAATAACCTACGTTATGTATTGCGTTTTTTGCCCAATAGAAACAAAAACAAGGACTAAATTGTTTTGCTGAACAGAAACAAAAATAGGGATTGAAGCGTTTTGCTCGATAGAAACAAAAATAGGGGCTAATCGCCCCTATTTTAATTTAATTCTCGTATTTTGAAAACTACACGGCTTCGGGTTGTCTTCTTGGACGACCACGACGTGGTTTGTTTTCGTCTTGAGGCGCGGCATCAGTCGCTACAACAGCTACAACTCTCTTGCTTTTGCCTTTCAAGCTATTGCGAGTACGGTTGTATGATTTGTAAAAATCGGGGTGGCTGTCTTCGAAGCGAAGCAACAATTTATCCACTCTTTCCTCCAAAATATCGTCAATGTCTTTCAATATTTTAGTAGCACTGATTTTCACTTTAGGCTGTTCGTCTTCTTCGTCATTGCCTTGCAGTTTGCGTCTTCCTGCTACTTGTTTGAAGTCTTCTATAGCACTTCCCAATGCTACCAATTCTTCCGCAGTAACGCCATAATACGCCAATTTGTCCACATTTGCCTTGGCTGATTCTAAGACTTCAGCTCCTACAAGAATGGCTTGCTTGTCGTTTTTGTTCTCCATTTTGTTATGATTCAAAAATGCGATAGTTTTGATATCCTCATTTTTTGTTTCAATAGCGAAGGCATACAAAGAGCCTGCAAGCGTTACCGTTTTCTTGTTCAAAGAATTACGGCGGTCTTTTTTCATGTTCGCGTTTTGTACTTCTTCATCGCTTCTTTTAGCGCGACCTCTTGGCTTTTTCTCGCCTGCGGGAGGTTGAAGATGTGCGAGGAGGCTTTTGATTTCATTTACCGAGTTCTGCAAAGCTCCGATAGCTTGCCATACTTGTTGGTTGTCCTCGAGTTTTTTTACAAGTACATCATACTTGTTGATTTTGGCGGGTGATATTTTAGCCATAATAATAATTTTTACGAAAAGAAACTTGAAAAGATGATTCTATGGTGCAAAAAAAAGCAATGCTTTTGAGAAAAAAAAATTTTTTTGAAAATTTTTTGATTTTTTTTTGAATTTTATGCTTTTTGCAGTCTTTTTATTTAATCTTTGCGCCAAATACGCCTTGTTTTTCCAAAAGGAGGCAATTTATGTACTCGAATACCTTGTTATAGTATTACTCTTTTATTTGTACGTTGCTGGCTGTATTTATTACAAAAGGGCGATTAAAAATTTCGCAACCACATTTCTAACAATAACATAGCAAAAAGTTCGCTACTATAGTCTTGCTTTTGGGCGAGGTGTTGATTTACTATTTTGTGGATTTGTTGGGCGGGTATATACTGCGCCAGTCTTGCCTGCTTCTCTTGCAATAGGGCTATTAAATCCTTGCCTACAGGTTCTCGAAGCCATTTCCCTATGGGTACGCCAAAACCCTCTTTTCTTCTTTGTGTATAGATTTTTCCGCCTTTTGCGTCCAATATTTCTTTTAATAGCCATTTCTTTCCCTTTTTTAATTTGAAGTCTAATGACAAGTTATTGGCATATTGCACGATTTCATTATCCAAATACGGCACTCTTATTTCGAGTTCGTGCCTCATACCTGCGCGGTCTGTGAGTGCCAAAATATCGTGTTGCAAATAATTTTGTTGGTCGTGAAGGAGGGAAGAAAGGTGGAAGGGTGGAGGGGTGGAAGGGTGGAAGGGAGAAGGATTTATTTTTGTGTTGAGGCGTAGGAAGTTGTCCCAAGTGTGGGCTTGGTTTAGGTGGAAGTCTTGGGCGAATTTTTTGAGGAGGCGAAAATGTTTTCTGAATGGGTGTTCGAAGCCTGTAGGCAAGATTGTCCCTGCTATTTTCAGGAAGGGGTAGGCAAGACAAAACAAGAGGTAGTATTTTTGATAATAATGGAAGGCTTGATGCCTGTTGTAGCCCGCAAACAATTCATCTGCCCCTGCTCCTGAAAGTACAAATTTGACGCTCTTTCGTGCCTCTTTTGCCAAGATTTGCGTGAGCCAATACGCGCCATCGCCTATCGGTTGGTCGACTGTCTGTACGAAAGCAGGCAAGTCTTTCAACATAGACGAGTCCACTTCTATAGTATGTAAGCGAGCCTTGTATTGTTGCGCCGCGAGGCGGGCATAATGATAGTCTTCTGTGCCAAAATTCTTTTCGGCTTCTGTGTTCGCTATAGTGAAGGCAGGCAAGTCTGTATGCCCTTGTTCGTGCAGAAGTGCTAATAATAAAGTTGAATCTACGCCTCCACTCAAAAACAACCCAAACGGCACATCTCCAGCGATTTGGCGAGTGAGTGAATGTGTGAGTGAGTGAGTGAGTGAATGTGTGTGTGAGTGAGTGTGTGAGTGGGTGAGTGAGTTGTCAAATGTTTCCTGATAAATGTTCCCTGTCAAATGTTCCCTGTCAAATGTTCCCTGATAAATGTTTCCTGATAAATGTTCCTTGTTAAATGTTCCCTGACAAACGGGTGTGATGTTTTGAAAAAAAGTTTTGTCAGGTTGGGCGTAGCGGTAGGCGAGATAGTGATAGATTTGCGTTTCGTCTAATTGCTTGCCTACCAAACCACTTGCAAGGATTCCGCGAATTTCAGACGAAAGGATAAGGTAATTTTCGTCTTCGTATTTATAAAGGGGTTTTGTGCCAAAGCTATCCCGCGCATAGAGCAGTTGCCTTGCCTGCGTGTCATACCAGACGAAGGCGAAAATGCCGTTTAGCTCCTCTCCTACCCTTGCCTGCTGTTGGGCTATTTGGTACAATAAAACCTCGCTATCCGATTCGGTTTCGAAGGGATAAATTTGTTCGAGTTTTGGCTTGAGGGTTTTATAGTTATAAATTTCGCCATTGAAAACCAAGATATAACGACCATCAGGCGAGCGCATGGGTTGGTTGGCGCGGTCTTGCAGGTCTATGATTTTCAGGCGATTATGCCCGAAGAAAAGTTGTCTTGCCTGCTCTTCATGGCAGTGCCAAGCACTATGTTCGCGCCCTCGATGCGCAATGGCTTCGTTCATGCGCTGGATAGGCTCGGCATCTAATTGTTTCTTTTTATCAAGAATAAAGTTTATTCCACACAAAATATTTAGGCGTTGTTTTGCAATTTGTCAATATCCGCACTTGTGAGCCATTGCACGTTTTCAGTGATTTTTTCGATGCTCCAGTTCCACCATTGTATTTTTAGCAATGCCTCAATTTGCACATCTGAAAAGCGTTTTCGGATAAGTTGGGCGGGATTTCCGCCTACTATAGTGTAGGGTGGCACGTCTTTCGTTACTACAGCATGGCTCGCAATAATCGCGCCATCGCCTACCGTAACGCCTGCCATGATAGTTGCCTTGTAGCCAATCCAAACGTCATTGCCTATCGTGGTATCGCCTTTGTGTGGGTATTCCTTGCCTGCCATAGCGTTTGCCCACGCTCCGCCAAAAATAGCGAAGGGATAGGCAGAAATAGCATCTGTCAAATGATTTGCGCCATTCATGATAAACTCTACGCCTGATGCAATCATGCAAAACTTGCCTATCACAAGTTTGTCGCCTGTGAAGTCGAAGTGATAACGCACATTGCGCTCAAAATTTTTCACGTCCTCGAAGTCATCATAATAAGTATAATCGCCTACTATGATGTTCGGATTGGTGATGCTATTTTTCAAAAAACAAAGGCGTTCATAACCCGCCAACGGGTAAAGAGTTTGCGGGTTGGGTAGGTCGTTTTGCGTCATGTTTACAAATCTAAAAGTTCGCCATCTTTCCACACTTCCACCTTATTTTTTGTGTCACCTATTTCGGTTAGCAACACAATCATAGCATCATTGTAGGCATCTTCTACGCTTTTGTCTTCGCCTAAGCCATTGTAAAAACCTTTGGCAAAACTAATGGCGGCAGTATCGTTTACGGCTATGTTGTTGCCTATCACATAAATCCCAAAAGCAGAAATAATTTTGGCTTGTTCTGCCGAGTAACAGCTATTTAGCAAGACCGTTTTGGTAATGCCTTGCATTTTTTTGAACATTCTTTCCAAAGCGACATTGGGCATCAATTGTTTTGAGCCATCTTCTTTGCTTATGTAGATGCCTTGGTTTGCGCCATGTCCCGAAAAATGCACATACGCAGGTTCATCATTCATAGCCCGCAATAAATCGCTGATGGTAACAGAAAATTGCGGTTGCAGAAATTCATAAAAATCGCGGTGCGAACCTTGCGACATTTCTGTTTTGATTATTCTGTACTCCTTGTCTGTACTTACCTGAGTCATACCGTCAGGGCTGGAAGCCAAGAACAAGATTTTGTGTTTGACGTTTTGGTTGGGCTTGTTCGTATTATCCACCGAAACATTGCCCACATGGATAGTAGAATTATTTACGCCTTGAATGATGGTGTTGCCATTGCCTTGCGTATTTGATGCGTTGTGGTTTTTGGGCGTTTCTTGTATGACAGTGACATCATTGTCCTTCACAAGGGCAACGTTCATCTCTCTGTCCACGTGCTTCGCAAACCCCTCTAATGATTTGAAAAACGAACTCAACCCAGGGTTATATACGTAACCGTTTGATATGAATTTGTCTTTGTGTTCCGCATACATAGCCGTATCTTGTATAGGAAACGTAAATTTGTACATTATTTTGTCCATTTCATCAAAGTAGCCTCCAAAGTTGGCTTTTTGTAATTGTTGGAGAGCTTTTTCTATAATAGGGTTCATACTACTTGGGGGACTTGTGAAGTGCAAATATAAAAAAAACACATAAACTTCCTCAATAAATCAAAAAAAAACTACATTTGCATCTATCAATCTAAATCTTATCCATCTACATCTATTCCGATACATTATGTCCTATCCTACCTCTCAAATCAATAGCGTAGAAAAGATTACGCGGGTTTTTGATTTTCTTGCCTACCAAGAGAACGTACAGCCTATCCCTGATGCCTTTGCCCACAAAGCCAATGGCGCGTGGAAAACCTACAGCACACAAGAAGTACGTAGGCAAGCCAACCTCGTCAGCTTAGGATTGCTCAAGCTCGGTTTGCAAAAGGGTGATGTGGTGGCGGTCATTTCCGAAAACCGCCCCGAATGGAATTTTGTGGACTTGGGCGTTATCCAAATCGGTTGCGTAGTAGTGCCTTTGTACCCCAATGCAAGCTCGAATGATTTTGGTTATGTGCTGAACCATGCACAGGCAAAAGTTGTCTTTTTCTCCAAACCCGAATATTTCCACAAAGTCAAACAAAACGACTTGCCTGAAATAAAGGCAATGTACGCCTTCGAAAACACAGATGTCGCGCCCCATTGGACAGCCCTCACCGCAGAGGTAGGCAAGGAAGACGAAACGCAATTAGAAACCTACAGGCAAGCCGTAGTTCCGCAAGATTTGATGACGCTCATGTACACCTCTGGCACTACAGGACAGCCAAAAGGCGTGATGATTTCGCATGATAACTTTGTGTTTAATGTCATGGGGACGCTCCGCCTCGATGTAGTACCCCAAACAAACACAGGCAACACGCGAGCCTTGAGCTTTTTGCCCCTTTGCCACGTATTCGAGAAGGCTGTAGTCTATGCGTACCTACAGCGAAGCACTGCCGTTTATTATGCCGAAAATTTGGAAACCATAGGCGCGAACCTGCAAGAAGTGAAGCCCAATATGTTCACCACTGTTCCTCGCCTGCTGGAAAAAGTATATGAAAAAATAGAAGCAAAAGCCGCTACCCTCCCTTGGCTACAGCGCAAAATCTTTGATTGGGCAATGGGACTTGCCGAAAACTATGACCCCAATGGCAAACAAGGCTTTTGGGAGTCTATTCAGTTGAGCATAGCACGCCGTTTGGTCTTTTCTAAGTGGCAAGACGCATTAGGAGGCAATATTGGCTTTATCCTTTCTGGCGCGGCGGCACTCTCGCCCCGTTTGGCTAAGATTTTTTGGGCGGCAGGCATTCCCGTTATGCAAGGCTACGGACTTTCGGAAACTACTCCAGGCTGTTGCATCAACTCACATGGCGAAAACATGAACTATGTCGGTTCGGTGGGGCGTGTCTTGCCTGATGTAGAAGTAAAAATCGTACATGAAGAAGGCTACCGCGAAGGCGAAGGCGAGATTATGTGCCGTGGGCGAAACATCATGCAAGGCTATTACAAAAACCCTGACATCACAGCCGAAACCATAGAACCCGATGGCTGGTTGCACACAGGCGATATTGGTATGTTCATAGACCGCGAAGGCAAGCCCGCCAAGCTCGCCTCAAACCAAATCGTGACGATAAAAGATGTCTATTTCCTCACCATCACAGACCGCAAGAAGGAGGTTTTCAAAACATCGGGAGGCAAGTATATAGCACCCCTACAGTTAGAAACGAAGTTCAAAGAATCCACCTTCATAGAGCAGATAGCCGTAGTAGGCGAGAATGAAAAATTCCCTTCTGCCCTTATCGTGCCTTCTTTCGTGTCGCTCAAAGATTGGTGCAATCAAGAAGGCATCAGCTACACCACCAACGAAGACATGATAAAACACCCCAAAGTATTAGAAAAATACCAAAGCGAAGTAAACAAAATGAACGAACCCTTTGGCAATTATGAACGTATCAAAAAATTCGCGCTACTGCCCCGCGAATGGACAGTAGAAAGCAACGAACTCACACCCACGATGAAGATAAAAAGACGCGAACTCAACAAAAATTACCAAGACCTCATCACTGGATTTTACAAAGGCGAATAAACCAAGCTCCATTTCAACGCGAAATGGAGCTTTTTTTGGATTTAGTAGTGCTTTAATCAATCTTTTGAAAAGCGTTTTTAAGTATATTTCAATCGTTTGCATAAACAAACAAGTAAAAATACTTCTAAATGTTTGCAAATGTTTTAAAAATAAACTTATTTTGCAGTGTATTTCAATAGAAAAAATACATTTTACCTATCACAATTTGAATATTTATTTTCTGATGAGTGTATATCGGCTTTGTAAGGCTGTTGAAAACTTATCATGGCATTATCCCTGCACAAGCAATCTGAATGAGCATACCATATATACTATAGCTATCCTTCATCTGAAAACTCTTAGAAAAAATAATCTTAATAAACTTTAGTGTTTTTTAATAAACACGTCCTACCTTTGTATTTTCAAAAAAACGAGCTTGTATTATGAGATTTATTCAACATTTATTCATTTTGGGTGTATGCACATTTTTTTTGGTATCCTGCCAAAAAATAGAAGAGCTTGACCCAAACCACCTAATTGATGAAGAGGGCATAAGGATTTATTGCAAAATGGATGAAGTATGCACACAAACTGTCATCAAGCTGATACGGCTATCAGACAATACGGTTATATCCACAGGAACAGGTACTACTATACCAAACAGCGGTCCGTATGGGCAATCAGTATATATGGAAGCCAAAATGGAAGTACGCCATAGCGACCCCAAGTTCATCAATGGAGAATACCAACTGGAGATAACAGTCGGAAGCTGTAGTTTCGCTTATCTAAAGATGTTTTCACAAATAATAGGCATCAAAGGTGGTTTTACTCAAGAAGATGCCACCGATCTTAGCAGGACTTTTTATGCCACTACAAAATTATTTATTTTTACTAAAGATGGTAATAAGTTTACCATAAAAAAATAGTCATGACCAAAATACTGCTCATCTTTTGTGCATATTGCATCACAATGCTTGCTCATGCACAAGATTTCAATGATTACAAACCTTTAAAGAATACGGGCAAACTTCCCGATGACTTTACGCTTCCCTCTTCAGTGCAATATAACAATGCCGTAAAAGGTTTGTCAAAAAAACGCACAGAAAACAAAGCAGAGAAAAAAGATTTTTATCTCAAGACGAGTTTTACTATCGGAGAACTTATGCGTTCAGGGATAGTTTTGGTTGATACAGAATATACAGCTTATATGCAAAGCATTGTAAATCTGTTATTAAAAAATAAGCCTGATGTAGCCAAAAAAATTCGTGTATATATTTTACGCTCTTCAGCCGTCAATGCAGTTGCTACTGCTAATGGTTGTATATTAGTAAGTTTAGGGCTACTTGCACAGTTAGACACAGAAGCGCAACTTGCCTTTGTGTTGGCACATGAAATTTCCCACATTGAAAAACAACATTCGTTGGATTTGTTCATGAAGTCTGTTACAATGGACAAAAAGAAACGCGAATCTAGCATAGAAGATTTCAAAGAGGATAAACTTGATGTGAAACAATTTCGCAAGCATGCCCATTCGAGAGGGAACGAACTTGAAGCAGATACTGAAGGATTTAAGCTATTCGCCAAGACTACTTATATACCAGAAAGTGCTATACAGGTGTTTGAAATCCTTAGATATGCCAATTTACCTTTTGGCAAAACAAAATTTGAAAAAACATTTTTGGAAACAAAGGGCATCACTATTCCCGACTCATTATTCCCTGCCATTGTCAATCCAATAAAGGGGCAAGATGATGACACAGAGGACGATAAATATACCCACCCAAATCTTGGCAAACGAAAAAAAGCCATATACGAACTTATGGCTAACAATGATAACACCAATAAACAAGATTTTTTAATTTCAAAAAACACTTTTGAAAAGTTAAAAAAAGTAGCGCGTTTTGAGCTTCCTGCCATTGGTTTGCACAATCAAGACTTTATGGAGGTGCTTTACAATGTGTTTTTGCTTTCCAAAGATAACAATGAAAGTATTTATCTTGATAAGTCTAAAATAAAAGCACTCTACGGATTGACCAAATACACCCAACTACAAGACAATAACCTTGTATCTAAAGCAGATGCAGAACTGATAGAGGGCGAACTGCATCAAATATACCACTTTTTTAGTGTTATAAACCAAAAAGACCTTCCCATATTGGCTATTTTGCATATACAAGAAATGCGCAAAAAATATCCGAAAGACACTGAAATAGACAAGCTATACACTGACTTGGTTTGGGAACTTACTGAAGATGTGGAGGATATAGCCGAACTAGAAAAAAATATAAAAGCTTCGTGGTATCCTGACGCTATCACTGCGCTAAAAGCTGATAATGACTTTGAAAAAATGTTCACTAAAATGTCAAATGAGCGCAAAAAGGACACAAATATTAACTATAAAGAGAAGAAAAAGATAAATAAGATGAAAAAACAAAGACTGAAAAAAGGTGCAAATTTGGGTATTGATAAAATCGTCTGTGTTTCATCTGTGTTTTTGGTTATAGATGCAAGAAATGACAAATCTCCTATAGACTTTCTCGCCTCCGAAAAGATGCAAGATAGGCTAAATAAGCAAATCAAAAAATACACAAAGAAAATGAAGCTAAATGCGGCTATCATTACTAAAAATGAAATAAAAGAAACTGATAGTGAAAAAATGAATGATGCCACTATACTCAACGAATGGTTCAAAGAGCAAAGTATTGCTAAACAAATGCCTATTTGGGGGTATAGACAACAAGATGTTGAAAATATTGCACAAAAATATGGCACAGACTATTGCCTCTGGATAGCTATGGTATCTGCCAAGCATATCAAAGGCACACTCATGTTAGCCGTTTTATACAATGTGAAAACAGGCAGAAATGAAATTATTAAAGAAAATTGGTTCAATGTATCTGCGCAAAAGTGGTTAATAGATATGCACTTGTACGATACGCTTAAACAAATCAAAGGTAAAAAATGAAAAATCTCGCCCTATTTTTAATCCTTTCTTTGGCGTACCTTCCTCTGAAAGCGCAAGTGTCAGGCTATAAAGGCAAAAAAAATGTGCTTACCGTAAGTGCGCAACCATTCTTTTGGTACACCGACCCCATTGGGGTATGTGTAGCGGCTGACTATACTCGTGTGATAACGCGAAACAATGCAATAGCTGTGCAGGCAAGAATGACTAGCGTAAATCAAACATACGCCAGCACTTCTACGTCAGCCGAGCGAGACAAAGCAAACATTGTACAATTGGGTGTTTTTTACGAAATATACAGTACAAAAAGCTGGAATCTTGCCCCTATTGGTTTCAAACAACGATTTGGTATTACCCATACCGATGCCCAGTATAATATTATCACAACTAATGAAGAACCTCACCCCAATTACCCTGCTTTCACAGTAACATCTCAAAAAGGTACTAGTGGTAAACTCGCTTGGCAGTCATTGGTATATGAAGTTGCGCTTAGAAAACCCATCATGAGTAATTTGTGTGCTATCATAGGAACAGGTATAGAAATACCTATAGCCCCCCTTTATAGCGATATAGATATAAGAACGCAATTAGTCAGAAAAAGTATAGGCTCGCGTGTGCTTTCTTTAGGGCTTTCTTATGTGTTTTGATTTGACTGCCTACAACGAACTCCTTGCCTACCAAATCGTAGGCAAGTTCTTTTTACTAATTCATTGAAATTTGAAAGCTCAATGAACTATGAAATAAACCAAGCTCCATTTCAACGCGAAATGGAGCTTTTTT
>RDXI01000284.1 GCA_004292795.1 Bacteroidota bacterium
GGCGCAAGAGCGGATAATTTTCGGCAATCCAAACGGAATAATAATTGTAAAGCCCCTCGCCTAAAAGCCATTCAGGGCTTAGTTCTTCCCATTTTTCCGTATAGCGCAAGTACATCAACGTCTTGCGACAAGCAAAAATAGCCCTGCTCCAATGTCCTCTGTCCGAATGTATGCGAGCCTTGAACGAATACGCCGCCGCGAGAAAAAACGCGCCTTGATAGTCTGTGCCTTTTTCTTTCTTTTGCAAGTCGTAGGCATATTCTATCGCAAGGTCGAGGTATGCATGGGCTTGTTCGTCATATTGTTCGTCATCAGGATTGGGCATCATTTTCCAGCTTTCATTCAAGCCCAACAAGAAGTAGGGGAGCGGGTGTTTTTCATATTTATCTTTGAGCCATTCGAATTGTTGTTGTGCCTTGTCGAATTTGAAGTTATACATATCGTTCATGGCTTGCGTTACATAAAGCTGTATGAAGTGGTTTTTCAACAAATTGCGTTCATAATACAATGCCAAACTATCGGCTACATAGTTTTGGGCGTGTACTACAGCAGGCAAGCATAAAAGGCACAAAAGCCATAATTTTTTCATAGCAAGTATTTTTACAAATGAAATAACGCCCTTGTATGGGCAAAAGTTGTGTAATAGGCTTATTTTGGACGCACAAAGGGCTGTAAAATTTCGGTTATCTTGCCTGCCTCTATCAAAAAACCATCATGCCCCAAATCCGAGTCTATCTCAAAATAACGTGCTTGTGGGATATGCTCGGCAAGCAAACGCTGTTCCGAAGGCGGAAACAAAATATCGGAGCTAATGCCTATGATATATGCCTTAGCGCGAATGGAGGCAAGGGCATTTGCTACAGACTGCCTGCCACGCCCCACGTTTTGCGAGTCCATTGCCTTGCTCAATGTCCAATAACTGAACGCATGGAAGCGGTTTTGCAATTTTTGAGCTTGATGATGTTGGTAGGAAATGGCGCGGAAATTATCAAAATTATCGAGGGAAGGTTCGGATTGTGTACGCGTGTAAACAGCATAATTGCGATAAGAAAGCAATGCCATAGCCCTTGCCGCGCCGAGTCCTTGCTTGCCTGCTGTAGGCGAGTCAGTGTGCCAAGTGCTGTCCGCCTCAATCGCCATGCGTTGGCTCTCATTGAAGGCAATGCCCCAAGCCGAGTGTTGGGCATTGGTGGCTATGAGAAAAATGTTTTCGAAGACTTCAGGGCGCAGAATATTCCACTCCACAATGTGCTGACCGCCCATAGAACCGCCACAAGTCCAAGCTATGCGACTGATACCCAAATGCTCGCGCAATAAATCAAAAGCTCGCGCCATGTCGCGGTTCGTGAGCATAGGGAAAGTATGATAATACGGTTTTTGTGTCAAAGGATTGATACTCAACGCATTGGTAGAGCCATAACAAGAGCCTAACATATTCGCACACACGATAACATGCTCGTCAGGATTGAATAAACAGCCCTTGCCTACCACTCCGCCCCACCAATCCACTGCGTCAGTGTTGGCAGTAAGCGCGTGGCAAATCCAAACCGCGTTATCGCGGGCTTCGTTGAGCTTGCCTACAGTGCTATAGCCTAACTGAAAAGCAGGCAAGACTTCCCCGCTTTCCAAAACAAAGGGTTCGTTATGATGAAATATTTGCAAATTTTCTTGCGCATGAGCGTCTATCATACAGGGCTTTTTTTTAGGGTACAAAATTAGCTTATTCTTGTGTACTTTGTGGGTTGTTACATATTTTTTATATATTTTTGCAATAAAAAAGCGTATGAAAAAGACGTTTGTAAAACAAGATTTTAGCCACATCAAAGACCAATACCCCGATATGTGGATAGGTTTGGCGGATTTTGATATGGAGGGTTTTCAAGTAAAGAGTGCTTATTTGTTGTGTGCAGGCAAGACTAAAACAGAGGTGACCACACAATTAGGCAAGCTAATAGAACGCACTGATTTTGAAAATTATAGTGTGGAATGGACAGGCAAGCCTATCGAGAGGCAAGAAATGATTAGCATAGTGTTGAAAACTGTATGAAAGAATTTGATGGATTACTAAATAGATTTTATAAGAAGTAATATTTTTTTGAGAGAGTTCTAACCCTTAGGGTGTCCAAATTTTTTTGTAACGCATTTTCAGCCCCAGCGGGGCGATATCTTTGTAGAAAAGCCATTCCACAAGCAAGAACCCCATAGGGGTGAAATCTTAAGATGTCGCCCCTACGGGGCTTTTATAATTTTACAATAACATTTCTACAAAGATATCGCCCCTCTGGGGCTACCAAGCGGACTTATTTTTGAACAGGCTCTAAGCTTTTTATCCAAATCAGCAAAAGCTCTAATATTATTTTTTTAGGGTACAAAATTAGCTTATTCTTGTGTACTTTGTGGGTTATTAAATATTTTTTAACTTTGAGCAAAATAATTTCCTATTTCCCCCAACCATGACAACAAAACTCGCCTACATCTTGCGCTTGCCTGCGCCCCAAACGCACTACGCTGAAATAGAAATGCAAATACCAAACCCCGAAAAGTTTGCCTCGCCTGAAGGCTTTTTAGATTTGAAAATGGCGGTGTGGACTCCCGGCTCGTATCTTGTGCGTGAGTATTCGAGAATGGTCGAAGAGGTAAGGGTAATAGTGCCTAATGGCAAACCGAAAGACAGCCCCGAAGAATTGATGTTGCCGTATAGGAAAATCAATAAAAATACGTGGCGCGTGGAGGTAGGCAAGGCAAAATACAACAAAATCGTGATACAGTATGCCATTTATGGCTTCGAGCTAACGGTAAGAACCAATTACATAGACCAATACCACGCATCTTTGCAAGGCGCACCTACCTTTTTGTACATAGACAAACACCTCGACTTGCCTGCCTCCGTACAAATAGAAATGCCCGAAAATTGGCAAACTTGCCTAACAGCCCTGCCCCAAGTAGGCAAGCCAAAAGGTAAGACGTACTTCTTCGAAGCTCCTGATTATCATACACTTGTGGACTCGCCTATAGCCTTAGGCAATTATGATGTGTTCGATTTTGAGGCAGTGGGCATTCCGCACAAAGTAGGCATTTATGGCTTGCAAGGCTACGACCAAGCTCGACTTGCCTCCGATATGCAAAAAATAGTAGCGAGTGCTACGGCTATCATGGGCGAAAATCCATGTGATGCTTATACGTTTATGACCATTTTTACACAAAAAAGTAGGGGAGGGCTGGAGCATTTATTTTCTACAGCTTTGATTGCGCCCCGCGAGGAGTATTTCAAACCCGAAGGCTACGAAGACTATTTGACGCTCATAGCGCATGAGTATTTTCACTTGTGGAATGTAAAACGCCTTTGTCCGCAACCGTTGGACAATTTCAATTATGAGGCTGAAAATTATACGACTTTGCTCTGGCAGGCAGAAGGTTTTACAAGTTATTATGAGAACATAATCATGCTCAACGCGGGACTTATCTCGCCTGAAAGTTTTATCAAAAAAAACGTAGAGCATTTGGATATTGTTGAAAATCAATACGGCAAGCACATTTTGTCTGTAGCCGACTCAAGCCTTGATGCGTGGATAAAGCTCTACCGCCCACACGAAAATTCTGCCAATACCTCCATTTCCTACTACACGAAAGGCGCGATAATCGCGATGCTCTTGGATTGGGAAATTATACATTTTTCAGAAGGAGAGCGCAATCTTGATGACTTGATGCGCTACTTGTATCAAAAATATTACAAGACTGAAAAACGCGGTTTTACAGAAACAGAAATGCTGGAGGCAGTAATAGAAATAGCCACACCGAACCAAGAGCGAAAAGCACAAGTAGCGACATCGATAAGCGGTTTGTTCGAACAATACATTTATGGCACAGATGGCATACCTTATCAGGCTTTTTCGCAACAAATAGGGCTTGCGATACAAGACGAAAACAAAGACAAAAACAAGTCTTCGTTGGGCATAGAATTAGATAAAAATACAGTAAAATTCGTGAAGCGTGGCGGAAGTGCTTTTCACGCAGGGCTATCAGCAGGCGACCAAATTATCAGCCTTGATGGAACAGATGTAGCACAATACAATGATTGGCTCAAGCGTCAGCCTGTAGGCAAGGACGTAAAAATAGTTTTCTTGCGTGATGGCTTATTACGTGAGCTTACAGTTACCGTTGAGCGCAACAACACGCTGAAATTCAACGCATTGCCCTTGCCTGACATGACTGCAGAGCAGGCAAGGAATTATAAAAAATGGTTGCGGAAATAGTGTTTCAAAAATTATTTGAAGTCTTGCCTGCCCGCACAGTTTGTATGGGAGGGCAAGGTTTTACTTTGCGCAGTTGAA
>RDXI01000090.1 GCA_004292795.1 Bacteroidota bacterium
ATGAGCCTCGAAGATTACAACAAAAGAGGCAAGGCAGAAGCCGCTAAAGGTGATGCAGAATTCAAAAAAGCACTTCCCTACTTCGAAAAATTGTATTTGCTTGATGCGAAAAACAAAGGAACACTTGACATTTTGATACAACTCTATGAGAAACTCAAAATGAAAGACAAAGAAGAAAAAATGAAAAAAGAGCGCGAAGCACTTGGCGACTAACACTAAAAGCTCCATTCTCACCACGAGAATGGAGCTTTTTTTTAGCTTGTTTTGGGCTTGTATTGGTTAGCGCGTTCATTGCGCTCTGCTAAGGTTACTATTTCCTCAATCCGCTTTTGGCGCGTTTGGGCTTGTTTGGCGTTGAAAAGCCATTCCAAAATGCCACGTTTGACAGAGCGCGGAAATGCCTCAAAGTATCCTTTGGCGGTTGGGTTGGCATCAAGGGCTTGTTGCAAATCGGTAGGAAAGGTCAAACTCTCCACTTCGTCGAGGGCTGTCCATGTGCCTGTTTTTTTCGCAAGGTCAATCATAGCTTGTCCCGATTCGTGCATCAATCCTGCCTCGATAAGCTTGCCTACTTTTTCTTTGTTCACTTTGCTCCAATTACTTTTGGGCTTGCGTTTGGAGAAAAACTGCATAAAACTTTCCGCATCTCGTTTCTTGACACTGCTGTCTATCCACCCAAAACACAGGGCTTCATCAACTGCTTCGTCATAATAAACGCTTGTGGTGGGGCTGTCTTTTTTGTAAATAATCAACCAAATATTGTCGGCTTTTTGGTGATTTTCGAGTAGCCATTCGCGCCATGCTTGGCGTGTCGGGGCGTGGAAGGTAGGCAAGTCTTGCATTTTTTGGTAAATTAGAGCTATCTTTGCAAGCAAAGTTATGAAATATCCGCGTACTTTCCATTTTCATTTTAGTCCTGGGGCGACCAATGATGACCGCATAGCTCCCGATTTTGATAATCTGGTAGGCAAGCCTATCGTGATTACAGAAAAATTGGACGGCGAAAACACTTGCCTGAACCACAAGGGCGTTTTTGCGCGTTCTCATAGCGCGCCCACGCGCAATCCTTGGGCGGGCTACTTGTGGCAACATTGGGATATGCTGAACCAAAGTTTAGGCGAGATTGAAATATTTGGAGAAAGCCTTTTTGCGGTTCATTCGCTTACCTACACGGGCTTAGACAGTCATTTCTACGTCTTTGCTATCAGGCAAGGCGAGCTTTGGTTGGATTGGGAAGAAGTGAAAATGTATGCGGGTTTGGTCGACTTTCCTACTGTGCCTGTGCTGTTCGAGGGCATCTTGCCTACCGAACAAGCTTTGCAAAAGTTGATAGAAGAATTGGTAAAAATGCCGAGTTCACTTTCTGATGAAAACATAGGACTCACGCCCCGCGAGGGCATCGTGGCGCGTGTGCAGGCAAGTTTTTCGAATGATGCCTTTCCTGCCTCTGTGCTGAAATGGGTACGCGAAAACCACGTACAGACTGACGAACATTGGACAAGGCATTGGAAACGCGCCCCTTTGCGCCACGAATGGAAAAGAGAAAAATAATGATAACGACACTAAAACAAAAATACGAACTTTTCTTGCCTACTGACAAGGATAAAGCGTTGTATATCAATGTATTAGATAGTATAAGAAAAATGTTTTTCAAAAATTCTCAAATTTTTGTTTTACTCAAAGTATTGTAGATATTTGCAGTATAGTTCGCCTTTGGCGTAGCAGTTACAAATCGCAAAACCTTTGCATTGAAAAAAATAGCTTACCTTTGCTTTATTAAAATTTATAGTATGAAAATAAAATCCATTACTTTACAGAATTACAAGCAGTTTGTAGAACCTAAAACTATTTCGTTTTGCAATCCCAAAGGCAAAATAAATAACAAAATGCTCCTTGTAGGCAAGAACGGTGCAGGCAAGACCACCGTTTTGCAGGCTATAGTTATGCTTGTGGCAAGTGCTACTCGTGAAGGCTTCACACCTGAAAGTTTGGACTGGGAAGGGTTTCAATATCAACATTTACAAACGGGGGAAAAAGAATTATGTGCAGAGGCTTGCATAGTTTTCGAAGAAGATGAACGACAAGCAACAATAGAATATGCAAAAGATAATAACTTGAACGTAATGCCCAATAGCAAGCAGGAAGTTATGCTCAAGTTAGATTATTTTAATAAATTCATATACACATCCTTAAAGAAAAAAGCAGATTTTTTCCAATTTCGTGGGCATCAGTATGCTCAAATGCTGTCTAAAAGAACCCCTGACAAAAGGAAACTTTTTGAAAGGGTAGGCAATATATATCTAACAGGTAAAAAGATAGAAATGAAAGAGGGTATGTTTGACTTCTATGAAAAAATAGAAAGTTTATACAAAGCTGTTTTCCCAAACCGCTCTTTTCTTGGTTCAGTACCCAATTTTGATATTTATGAAAAGGCAAAAGCTCCTTATTTTTTCTTATTTGATGGACGAAATAAGTATGAGTTAGCCGAAATGTCAGCAGGCGAGCGGGCTATATTTCCTATCCTTATGGACTTTGCACGCTGGAATATCAACAACTCTATCATCATTATTGACGAAATAGAACTGCACCTGCACCCGCCTTTACAACAAGGTTTTATAAGTGTTTTGGAAAAATTGGGCAAGAACAATCAATTTATCCTCACTACGCACTCTGATGATGTAGCGTATATGTTTGACAAATCTGAAATAATCCGTTTTTAATCTATGGCATCAGTAAGAATATATTGCGAAGGCACTGAAAAAAGTTATGATGTTGCTATCTTGAAAAAAGTCAAAGAGGGTTTGGCTACAGACTCTATTCTCATCACACCCATAGCAGGCAAGGGCGGTGGTCGTGCTGTGATGCAATTTGCGGAAAATCAAATTAAAAAAGGCGTTTCTTCAAAAGATACTTTCTATTTTTTCTTTAGAGATAGAGATTTTGATGTCCCTGTTCCACTTGTAGAATCTTTAACTATACAAACCAATAGTTTTTTTACTTATCGCACTACCATTGAGAATTATCTTTTTGATGCAAAGCTATTTTGCGATTTTATCAACGAAGATGCTACACGCCAAAAGAAATATCCTCACATCAAAACTGAACAAGATGCAAAACAGATTTTTATAGACACCGCCAAAAAGATAAGCCACTACCAAGCCATAAGACATACTTTAGGCAAAATGCGTGTCGCTATAGATATAGGTACGACTTGGACAAGCGGGAGTGGGAACTTGCCTGCTGACTTATCGGAGGAAGCCTGTAGGCAAGAAGCGATAAGCAAAATACAACAAGAAATAGCAAAGGTAAATGTTTGGACAGAAGCAGATTTTGACCAAATTTTAGGCGCGTTTTTAGCAAAGTTTGATGATGCTTTTTTCAATAACCTTGAGTTTTTGGTATATTTTCAAGGCAAGGATTTTGCAAAAGCTCTTACTAAATTTATTTTACCACAATTTGATATAGGCGCGTATTATACATACGCCCTCGAAAAATTTGACTATACAAAATTCGATGATTTGGTAGAACTGCGAAACATCATAGAAAAAAAGATTGCCTAAAACAAAAAAAAACGCCACCCTTTCGAGTAGCGTTCAGTTTTTTTATACCCCAATCATTACCACACTTCGTTCAATAAACTTCGTCAGAGCTTCGCCTCCGAGCATATTTTGCGAAAGGAGCGCGAGGTCGTAGGCTTGTTTGATGAGCAGGTGTTGCTGGGTTTCATCGCTTAGTTGAAGGATTTTTTGCGTAAGGGCGTGATTGGCATTGATGCCCACATTGAGTTGTGGATTGGGGTTCATAAATGCCGCGAAACCTTGTGTTTTCGCCATTTCTTGCATACGGCGCATAAACTCTGGGAACGTTATCACGATAGGCAGTTCGTCAGTAGGCAAGGATTTTATTTCTACAGTCAAGTTTTTGTTATCCAAAACCTTCTCTACCATTTCTTTCAATTTGGTCGTTTCAGCTTCAGAAAGTACGCTTGCCTGCTCTACGCCTGTGTCAATCAATTTATCTACAGTGTCAGAATCAACGCGCTTGAGCTGTGTTTTTTCCAAATGACGTTCCAACGAACTGATGAAATGTTGGTCAATCATTGGGTGGTCAAGCACCAATACATCATAGCCTGTTTTTTTGGCAGACTGAATGTAGGTATTTTGCTTTTGCGCATCATTCGTATAAAGGAACGTTACATTCTGATTTTTGTCCGTTTGGAGGGTTTGCACCTTTTCGCGGTATTCATCAAAAGTAAAGTATTGATTTTCAGTATTTTGCAACAGACAGAAGGCTTTTGCTTTTTCTTGGAATTTGTCGTCTGCCAAGTAGCCATACTTGATAAACATACCAATATTTTCCCACTTTTTCTCAAACTCGGCGCGGTCAGCCTTGAAAATATCCGACAATTTGTCAGCTACTTTTTTGGTGATGTAGCCGTTGATTTTCTTCACGTTGCCGTCTGCTTGTAGGAAACTACGCGATACGTTCAAAGGAATATCAGGCGAGTCAATCACGCCATGCAACAACATCAAGAAGTCAGGCACAACGTCCTTCACTTCGTCAGTAATGAATACTTGGCGCGAATAGAGTTGTATTTTCTCACGATAAAGGTCGTGATTTGAGGCAATTTGAGGGAAATACAAAATACCCGTGAGGTTGAAAGGATAATCTACGTTGAGGTGTATCCAAAACAAGGGTTCAGGCGAGTTGGGATAAAGCTCTTTGTAGAAAGTTTGGTAGTCCTCATCTTTGAGTTCTGAAGGCGTTTTTGTCCAAATAGGCGCGATGCTATTGATAACCTCGCCTTCCAATTCTACTGTGATAGGCAAGAAACGGGCATATTTGCGCAAAATGCCACGCAAACGGCTTGCCTCCAAAAACTCCTCTGAGTCTTCCGCAACGTGCAACACAATATCCGTTCCGCGTCCTTCTTTGGTTGTTTTTTCGATAGAAAACTCCGTAGAGCCATCGCAAGACCAAAGGGCGGGTTCTGTGTTGGGTTGGTAAGATTGCGTACTGATATTGACTCTGTGCGCCACCATAAAGGCAGAGTAGAAGCCCATACCAAAATGCCCGATAATGTCCTTGCCATCTGACTTATCTTTGTATTTTTCGATAAATTCAGTAGCACCCGAAAAGGCAATTTGGTTGATGTATTTTTTGATTTCTTCGGCAGTCATACCCACGCCGTTGTCGCTTACGGTAATGGTCTTTGCCTCTTTGTCGATGCTTACGCGAACTTTCAGCTCGCCTAACTCGCCTGCGAACTCGCCTATAGATGCCAAACGCTGTAGCTTCAACGAAGCATCAACAGCATTCGAAACCAACTCACGCAAAAATATTTCGTGGTCAGAATATAAGAATTTTTTGATTATCGGGAAAATGTTCTCGGTGTTTACCGAAATCGTACCTTTTTCTTGCATCTGCTTAGAATGTAGGGTTTAGGGTTTGTTTTTTGGGGTATAGGATAGCAAACGATATTCCAAAATAAAAAACTGACGTTTTGTCAGGTTTTTTAAAACAAAACCTCCTGAAAGATGTGGCTTTCAGGAAGTTCAGGCAAGTTTAAAATGTGTTTATCGCATTACATTTATCCAACCTTTGCAACGCACCCCTTTAGGCGAGGTAAGGATATAGTAGTAAGTACCTGCTTCGATGCCTTTGCCCCAATCGTCTTGGTAGTTGTCAGATTTATACATTTCCGCACCCCAACGGCTATAAATTTCTACCTTGTAGCCTATGCGTTCTGGCGCAATGCTGAAGGTGTCATTTTTGCCATCATTATTGGGCGTTATGGTATTGGGAGGCAAGGAAAGGTTGTCTTCCACTTGTATTTCTTTCTCAATCTCTGCATCACATATTCCGTTGATGCCCTTCAAGCGAATGATATACTTGCCTGCCTTTTTCAAATCATAAGGCGCGGGGTTCGCATCATTGAGCGTAGCTACAACCACGCCATCAAGCGTAATAGTCCATATATGCGTAGCTACATTTTTGCTTCTGTTCGTAAAGGTTACTGTAGTCGGTTTGGCACAATCACTGCCTAATTCCACCTCAAAATCCAAAATAGGCACAAGCGTAACATCAACCCTTACAGAGTCAGTAGCCACGCAAAAATCCGCATTGGTAGCTGTAACCTTGTAGGTAGTAGAAACGGTAGGCGAGGCTATAGGGTTGGCTATGTTCGGATTGCTCAAACCTGTAGCGGGAGTCCATTTAAAAGTAGCGGTTTCTCCCAAGGGCAATACAGTAGCTTCGAGTTGTGTATTCTCGCCTATACAAAAGGCTTTGTTCTCGCCTGCGTCCACCTTAAACTCTATGACTTTCAAGGTTTTTACGATTTCAAAATCTTTGGGGCATCTTCCGCCTCGTGTAACGCGAAGTTTGACTTCATACTCGCCTGCCTGATTGATAACCAAATTGACAGCTAACTGATTGGGGAATGTACCAAAACCTTGCACTTCCCACACCCAAGTCGTGAGTTGATAAAAGGCAAAATCGTAGGTAAGCGACAACGTAGCTGGCACACAACCCCGACTTACCTTCACCCCTGCCGAGTTCAAAATATCTACATCAAAGGGTGGTTCTGGCACTACTACTACAGTAACTTGTTTGCTTATTTCGCAATCATTGTCATCTTTTGCTGTAACAGTATAGGTAGTTGTAACAGAAGGTGTGGCGATAGGATTGGCGATATTTGGATTGCTCAAGCCTGTGGTAGGTGTCCAAGTATAAGTAAAAGGATTGGTAGCATTCAGTATCACGGCTTGTAGTTGTGAAGATTGCCCTGCACAGATGGTGTCATTTTCCATTTCTGCAAGTTCTATAGCCGAAATACGGAAAATTTTAGTAACGGTATCCGCTTTGAGGCAACTTGCGGGGTTCTCGCCTATCAGCTTCACCACATAATCACCTGCTGAAGGAAAGTTATAGGTAAAACTTGAGGCAGTGCTGGTCTGTACTCCATCAACAAACCACGTCCATTTGGTAACGCCTTGCCCTTCGTAGCCTATTTTGCCCGGAGTAGGGAATTTACACGCTTTTTGTATGATAACATTGGTTGTAACATCACGAATATTGAAATCTACTACCAAACTACCCACATCAAATTTGAACGAACCATTATTGCAGTTCGAGCTGTTGTTGGTAGCAGATGCCGCTAAATGATGCCTCGTTTGTCGAAGCGCGAAGTGCCACCATCTACGTGGTCTGCCGAGCTTGTGCCTCCAAAGAAAGTAGCGTACAACAAAGATTTGAAATCCCTTTCAATGATAATGATATAAAAGTCATTGCCATCTGTAGTAGTGCGGAAAGCATCGGGTGTGGTAGGCAAGCCTGTTGTGCCTAACGTTGTCGCACTCTCGCCTGTGTTACTTCCCCAACCTGTAATATAAAGATTGCCACAATTATTGACCAAAAAAGCGGTAGGCGAGATGTCAGGTGTAACATTAGTGCCTTTGTTACGCCCAAAGCGCGTGGAGAGTAAACTCGTTTCTAAGTTGGCAGATATTTTATGGATAAATTGCCCACTGTTTGGCACGCTGTACGTAACGCCTGCACTGATGGGATAATTTCCGCGTGTTTGCCCCACCACGTACACATTCGCATCTGAGTCCAAATCTATCAAAAAACATTGGTCTGCCGAAGCCGTACCTACGTATGTGATTTGTTGGCAAATGCCTGTAGGCGAAAACTTGGCTACATACCCATCATCATTGCCCTGTAAGGTAGCCAGCATCGGGGCGGGGGCATCTGCTACTACCATATCGCGCAAATTTGTACTTTTCGTGCCTCCTGTTACATAGACATTCAAATTCTTGTCTAATTTCATCGAGTAGGCAAGGTCGACAGCTGTTCCGCCTAAGTAGGTACTCCACTCGAAGTCCGAAAGATTAGGCTTCATTTTGAACAAAATGGCATCTTGCGCTCCTCCTAAAGTAGCTTTTACCGCATTTTTAGTAGGAAAGTTATTAGAATTGGTTGTAGTAGCTACATAAATATTGCCCAATGTATCTACAATTACCTCGCCTCGAAAACTATCTCCATAATTGAACAAAGTAGTAAGGCTGGTTTGAATCAAGCCATCATTGCCACTGCCACCCACATAAGTGCTTGCCAACAAGGAATTACCGCTTGCATTGAACTTGGTAATGGCAAGGTCTGTACCTGTAGAAAATGTGATGCCACCGATAGGCACGACGCTTGAGCCACCATTGAAGGTTTTATCATGGGCGAGTTGTGAAAAAGGATAATTGCTCGAACCTGTTGTGCCAAATACTATCAAATTGCCATCTTTGTCTGTTACCAAACTATGCGGAAATTCGGTGTTGTTGCCTCCTAAATATGTGCTGTAGATGCGTGTTGTGCCTGTAGGATTGTACTTCAAAATGCCCATATCTGCTACTCCGCCAAAACCCAACTGAAACGCGCCTGTGGTAGTAGGAAAGCCAGTTCCGAATACAATGCCTGCCGAATATAAATTGCCTGCTTCATCAAAAGTAGCCGTACTGCCCCAGTTGTCAGCCGTTGAGCCTGAATACGTGGAAAATATCAAAACGGGGTCTATCACAAGCGTTTTTGTTTTGTCATAGCCTTGTGGGAAATAAAAACTTAGCTCCTTGCCTACCAAGCGAAACTCGGCAGGCACTTGTACTTCCTCGCCTCGTATGATTTGGTAGCAATAGGGTTTTTGTTCATAAATCACCCCTAACGAAGTGCCTATTTCCAAAAAGCCATCTTTTTCGCGCACACGCACATAGTCCGCGCCTTCGTAGGCAAGGCGAATAGCATCAGGATTGGCATTGGGAGCTACATAAAACTCGTATTTCATGGTTTTGTATTGCCCAAACACTTTCATATCAATGCCTTCATACAAATTGTTGTAGCGCACTTGGCTATAGGAAGGCACATTACTTGCCCATTTGCGCTCATCATTGCCCAAAAAATAATTGTAGCGCGTAACTTGCTCATCTTCGCGCTTGATGCGTTGCGACACATTTTTGAGGGCGTTTTTAAATTTTACCCTTACACCATGCGCTTTCACTTCTTTGGGCGTGTTGGCGTGAGGCGAAACCGCGCCATTGGCATCTGCACTTTTGGGCTTGCCTCCCCAACCTTCGTACAAGCCATAATGAAAACCATCATCAAGCAAAAAAGCAAATCCGCTTGGAATGTCAGCACGGAATAATACATTTTTGTCCCATTGATTGCGGTTTTCCACAAAGGTTACAGAAGGGTCAATATGCCCTTGTTTTACCATTTCGGGAGCTTTCGCGTGGCTATTGGAAAGTGTTTTCCCAAAATTGGCTATTTGCGCATGGGCAGTATGAGCAAAGAGGCACGCCATGAATACGATTATGAAATAACGCATGGTTGAATAAGGAATAAGCGTTGGATAATACCCGCAAATATACATTTTATTTCTTAAATTCTTGAAAATCTACCTCCACAATCTCGAAAGGCTTTTCGCGCAAAAGGGCTACAAAGCCATTTACCTCTTGAAGCGTTTGCTCTTTTTCTTCCTTGCCTACCCAATCCATAAGCCAAGCCCCTTCTTCATCGGGCAAGGAGATGTCATATATATCACCTTGCAGTTTTGTTATTTTCAAGTATTGGCATTGTGTCAGGTAGGCAAGGAGCAAATCAGGCGAGTCTGTTATATCTTCAAGCCTTCCTTCTATGCTACTCATGGCAAATGTAGAATTTATGACACCAATAAGTGAACTTTCAAGGGCTTGTTTATAGGAGTCATAATAGTTACTTGTGTTTTTGCTTTTGCGTGTTGATTTGAAAAAAGTCTTTGGTTTGTCAAACACTATCAAACTATAGAACCGCAATCCTGTGAGTTGCAAAATACGCTCTACTTGCTCATCAGTGGCTTCTTTGGGAATAAAGGGCGTGCCATTAAAGGGCAAACCAAAATTTTCTGCATAGAAACTTTCCAATTTATCGTGGGTACTCTCGCCTTCTGTTTCTCGAGGAGGCTGAAAATAAGCCATGATGTAGTCGTCTTGATAGCCTTTTCGTTCAAGGGCTATGTAGGCTTTGCGCGCTTCGGCTTCGTTGTCGAAAATGTGGTTGATGCTCTCACTCAATCCCGTCGGAAAATAAAAATCATCACCATATTCAAAATTTACAGTGCGAATAATGTACGTTTTCATATCAATAATAGGGAAAAATTAACAAGCACTGCCTACCAAGAAGGTAAGGCGCACTAAGGTAATAACAGTATTTTCGTGCAAAACTACTTCTGCATCGAGTTTTTCGAGTTGATTATCGTCTATAAAAACAGCTATCAAACCATCTTGGAAGGCAAGCAACACGGTTTCGATGGCTTTTTCCGCATTGGCTTGCTGGTCGTTGTAGATTGCCCCGAAGCGCACCTTGCCTGTTTCGGCTTCTTGGGCTATTTCGTTTTCTTGAAAGAAGGTGAAAAGCGATTTTTCGGCTCGCCTATCGTTGAACTCGCCTACTTGTTGCAACACCACGCGAGTCAAAAGCTCGCGGAGCAGGCAAGACTCGCCATACTCGCCTGCAATCTCGATGCGCTTGGCATCAATAAAAGGGCGTTTCTTGCCTACTTGTTTGACAGAAAATTGAACTTGCATATTTTTTTGATTAGTTATGCAAAAATACAAAAAAAATCCTACACAAAAAACGCCCTCCTGTTGTGTACTACCCTCATAGGCGAGCAATTTCGCGTTTTAACGCCTTTTCAACACCCAAAAATAACAGCCTTAAATCGGATTTTTAGGCATCAAAACGCTGAACTAAAATATGCGTCAATATCAAATTTTTACAGCGTTTCTAACATCTGAAAAGGCGTAAAAGCTATTTTGGGGCTGTGTAGGCAAGTTATTGATAAGCGTTCCGACTACAGCCCTTACGTCAGTTTGTGCAGATTCCTGCGTCCATTGGGTAGGGTGGTTTGTTTTGCAAATAATGATGCTTTCCTCACTAAAAAGCATAACAGGTTCTTTTTCTGCACTTTCCAACACAGTTGTTAAAGTTGTTTCGTTTTCGGTCAAGAGCAAATCAAAATCTATATGGGTTTGTGTAAGTTCTTCTAAACTTTCCTGCTCGGTGGGCGTTACTTCTATCAAAACTAACTCATTTTCAAGCATTTGATATTGCAACTTGATGTGCATACCTTGCTGTAGTACGGTTTTGAGGGCTTTTTTGAAATGCGAAGTATAATCTACAGGGGTAAGGTTCAGGGCTTCCATAACAAATACGATTGTAATGCACAAATATACAACTTGCCTACCAAAAAAGCAAAAAAACTTGCCTACCTAATGCCTTGCGTGGGCTTCGAGTAGGCAAGAAAAATACTATTTCTTGAAAACATAAAACACAAAAAATAAATAATATCCTCAAATAAAACGATATTTTTGAAAATATGAAACGTGAAAAAATGAAAATATAACTCAAAAATAAATGCCTAAAAACAAAAAATACAAACATCATTTTCCCACGCTATTAGTCTTAGCATCACGCTACGACTTACAAAATAGCAAGCGTCCCGCTTGCCGAAAAGAACAAGCGGGACGCTAAGATTAAGAGGGACTTAAATGAATTGTGATGTTTTATTTTTAGTAATAAGATACACGCCAAATTGATGTAGCTATTTTGGCTAATTCTGATTGTCGTTTATCTAAATTGTTGGCATTCCATTCAGAGTAATTGATTTTTTTAGTCATTTCAAACGAACTTGTTTCAAATATAACAACTTTTTCTGTATAAATTTTGTTACCTATATCTCTGTTTTTCCCTGCCTCTAAAAGACTGTAATTGCCAATTCTGAACACATAATTTTCCAATACATTCTTTGAAAAATGCTTTTCCCATTCTTCGCTTGGATTTTCAGGTAATATATGCTCTATAGTTGCATTGCTTTCCTCAAAATCATAAGAATTATTACTCATTTTATTTTCCAATTCAAAAAGAATGTATCTAATTAGTTTTTTGTTTCTACGCGTATTTAGAGATATAGTTGAAAAGTCATTCTTAAAATCTGTATCACTCAAATATAATTCTTTAACTTCCTCTGCTAATTGTTGTGGTGTTGTTATTTCTCCATTAGCAATTTTTATTGCCGCTTTGTTGTAAACTTCTTCTAATCTACCGCCATGATACCCACCTATAACAGTAGAACGAAAGGATATAACTGTTATGATGTTGAGGATTTTATCAAAATGATTATATATTTTGTCATAAGAAATCAATAAAATTGGAAGACATTGTTTTACTTGAAAAATCTCAAGTTCTTTGATATGTTTTTTAGTTTCTTTATTGCCACGCCATAACTCATCTGCAGGGTTGTTGAAGGCAACATATCGTTCTGCATTTTTTTCTAACTCTTCGAGCAGATAAGACAGTTGTTCCGCATTTTGAATTTTAGCTCTTACATTCTTATAAAGATATTCTTGTCTTACTAATTTATTTTTTGAAACCCAGTAATGGCGTAAAAATACAGGGAAATTATCTAGTCCAACAGTATCGACTATTCTGTTCCATTGAGAACGAATATGTGGTAAATCGATATCTGATACTAAAGAAAATAAGTAGTTTTTCAATAAATCAGTTACCGTTAAACCTACCCCTCTTGAATTGAGAGTTTCGAAAACTGTATATGCACGTAGTTCATTCTCAACAATGATTTGAATGAACATGAGTCTTTCTGCAATGACTTCATTCAAAAATTTAGCAATTTCTTCTCCTTTAGGGTTGATTTCAAAATATTTGCTTACTTTTTCTTGGAAAAATTTATACGCCTTCAATAGTAATTTGTCAGAATCTTTGAAGTTACGCAAAGTAGCGGGGTTTTTAAATGTCAAAATATAAGTTTGAAAAAAACTATTATTGTTTTCATTTAAACTTAGCTTACTAAAATAGGTAAGTGAAGAAGGGTCTTTGTCACCTATAAATTTACTACTTAGTAATTTTATTCTTTCTTCGTTTGCTTCTTTGTCAATACCATTTTCAGCCAATTCTTTTATTTTGGCAATACATGCCAAAGCAATAATAGTAATTGTAGTCAATCGTTGTTGCCCATCAATTACATTAAATGTTTTGTTTCCCTTGCTTTGTAATACAATTGCTCCCATATAATGAACAGAATTGCTTTCTAAAACTAATAAAATATCTGCCCATAAATCCTCCCAATTATCCTCTTTCCAAGAATAATCACGTTGATATAAAGGTACAATATATTTCTTACCATTACCTAAAACTTCATTGCTGTTTACTGTTTTTGTGTCCAGCAAGTTGTTATTCTCCATATTTATTTTTTGTTTAGAATACTCAACTACCTCATTGATATACGCAACTTGTATATTTAAAGCAAAAATAGGTAAATTTGAGAGTATCTGCAAATTTTCAAAAGAAAATTGTAAATACTCACCTTTCTAACTACTTCATTATCAATGATTTATATGTAGTAAAATGCTAAAAAAGCACTTACATCGAAACAATTCAAATTTCTTACATGGCTACGCCTTTGTAAGTTACATAGTGGTAGCTCGCGGGGGGTAGTTTAATAAGGCAAAAGTAGGCAAGCAAAACGAGAAATGCAAATGTTAGACATTATTTTTTATGTTTTTTTACAAATCATTGAAAATCAAACACTTACACTCAAATAAGCCAAATTTATTACATGGCTCCGCTTCCGTAAGTTACATAGCAGTAGCTCGCGGAAGCAGTTTGATAAAGCAAAAGTAGGCAAGCAAAACGAAGAATCCAAACGTTTGGCAATAAATATAAGGCGTGCTTATGACACACAACAAATATTTTGTAACTATGCACCCGAAAACGCTTTATCGTATGAAACACCTCATATTACTTTGTCTTCTTTCCTTGCCTGCTATGCTCACCGCCCAAGACCAACGGGGCAATGTGCTGAAAAAACTGCTCAAACAAAACCCTGCCTATTTTGAGCAAGTCTTGCGCCATGCCAAAAAACACCGTTTGCAAATTCTTTACACGCAAATCAACCGAGATGCGCAAAATCGCCCTACTTTCAAAAGCTATAGCTATAGACTAAGTGAAAAAGAATATTTCTATCCTGCAAGTTTGGTTAAATTGCCTGTGTGTGCCTTAGCTTTGGAGAAATTGGGTGAAATTCCTGATGCTGATGCGGAAACGTCTTTGGTTTTTGGAGCTTCGCGCCCAAGCCAAACGCCCCTCTCGCAAGACTCGCTCTCGCCTACCAACCGCCCAAACCTTGCCAACTACATTCATCGCGCCCTTGTGGTAAGCGACAACGATACGTACAATCGGCTGTACGAATTTTTGGGGCAGGGCTACATTCAGCGTAAATTGAAAGAAAAAGGCTATAAAAATAGCTTGATTGCACATAGGCTTTCGCGCCCTATCTATGACGAAGAGGAGGAAAGACACACCAATCCTTGCGCACTTTTTTTAGACCATCATCAAATTTGGCAACAAGAGGCGCAATACAACACCCAAAAGCACAACATTGTGTATCGGAACACGAAGGTAGGCAAGGCGTACTACAAACGAGGCGAGCTAATCCAAACGCCCTACGATTTTCGTGGTCGCAATTTTCTGTCCTTGCCTGAAATGCAAAAAATGCTACAGGTCATTTTGTTTCCTGATGCCTTTCCTGCCCAAGAACGCTTTAATTTGAAGCCTGCCGATTATGAGTTGCTGAAACTATCGCTAAGTATGTATCCCCGTGAAAGCCAGATGCCTGTGTATGACCAGCCTTTCCACACCGACAATTTCATGAAATATTACTTGCCTACTGCCACTGCGCCCTCGAATATCCGCATCTTCAACAAGGTAGGCATGGCATTCGGTTTTTTGATTGACAATGCGTATATCATTGACTACGAAGCAAGTACAGAGTTTTTTCTTTCAGTCGTGATGTATGCCAATGCAGACGAAACCCTGAATGACGACAAATACGAATACGAAACCATCTCAAAACCCTTCATGCAAAACCTCGCGAAGGTAATAGGGGAGTATGAGAGGGGGAGAAGGGTGAAAAGGTAGAAGGGTAGAAGGGTTGAGGGGTTGAGGGGTTGAGGGGTGGAAAGGTGGAAGGGTGGAAGGGTAGGCAAGTAGGGTGTTAAATATTCCTTGATAAATGTCCCCTGTGGGTAGGCAAGTAGGGTGTTAAATGTTCCTTGATAAATGATAAATGTAAAAAATTTTGTTTTTTCGAAAAAAGCCTTCTAAATTTAGGGCAAAAGTAAAATTTACCTATATAAAATACTCGAACATGGCTCAAAAACCACTCTCGATCCTTTGTATTTCCACTTACTTCAAAGGAGTAAACTTTCTTATCGCCGCAAAGGAAGCAGGTTGTACGGTGTATTTCATCACTGTCAAAGACCTTGAAAACAAGCCTTGGCCTCGTGAACACATCGATGAAATCTTCTACATCGACAACAGCGAAAACACACCCGAAAATCACCACAATTTGGCACTTGGTGTGGCTTACATGATGCGCTCACGCAAAATTGACCGCATTATTGCGCTTGATGACTTTGATGTGGAAAAGGGAGCTTACCTACGCGAAACCTTCCGCATTGACGGCATGGGGCAAACCACAGCACGCTACTTCCGCGACAAGCTCGCTATGCGTATGAAAGCGAAAAACGCGGGAATCAATGTGCCACCTTTCAGCCCTTTGTTCCATGATGAAACCATCACCGAATATTTGCGCACTGTAGAAGGTCCTTGGTTGCTGAAGCCCCGCTCTGAAGCCTCCGCTACAGGCATCAAAAAGGCACACACACTCGAGGAAGCGTGGGAAATAATCCACTCCTTAGGCGATAACCGCATGAACTACTTGATAGAGCAGTTCCGCCCGGGTAATGTATTTCACGTAGATGCTTTGTCGAAAGATGGCAAGTTCTTGTTTCAACGCACCAGCCAATACGTCAATCCACCTATGGAAGTAGCACATGAGGGAGGCATTTTCCGCTCTGTGGCTTGCGAATTTGGAGGCGAGGACGATAAAAAGTTGCAAGAACTCAACAAAAAAGTGATGGAGGCTTTTGGTATGAAAAGCAGTGCTTCGCATACCGAGTACATCAAATCTGCCTCTACAGGCGAGTTCTACTTCCTTGAAACAGCAGCACGTGTGGGTGGCGCAAACCTCATGGAAATGGTGGAGGCTTCTTCGGGCATCAACCTTTGGCGCGAATGGGCGAACATGGAAGTTTCGTTAGCGGTAGGCGAGGAGTACAAATTGCCCACTGTGAAGAAAGAATATGCAGGCATCATCATTTCGCTTTCGCGCTTCGAACACCCCGACACTTCGTCCTTCACAGACGAGGAAATCGTGTGGCGTATGACCGAAGAATACCACATTGGTTTTATCGTAAAAGCCAAAACGCGAGAGCGCGTATTGGAGTTGCTTGATGGCTATGCCAAACGCATTGCGAAAGACTTTCATGCGTCTGCACCCGCTCCAGACAAGACAGTTCACTAAGCCATTTTATACAAAAACCTATATCAAACCTTCAAAAAACAGGCAACTTGCCTGTTTTTTGGCTTATTAGGCACTGCTAAACGCCTATTCGAAAGAAAAAGTAGAAATTTTTAAATTTTATTTTGCAGTTTCAAAAACAAGTCTTAACTTTGCACTCCAATTTAAAGCCCCCTCATATTAGTGATATGATGACCGATCCTATAGCAGACTACCTTACACGACTGCGCAATGCTATCAAAGCGCGTCACAGAATAGTAGAGTTGCCTGCATCAAACCTGAAGAAACAAATTACTCGCGTATTGCACGAAAAAGGCTATATACAGAGCTACAAATTTGAAGACTCAAACGTACAAGGTACTATCAAAATTGCGCTTAAGTACAACCCCGAAACCCGCGAATCAGCTATCCAACACCTGAGACGTGTAAGCCGTCCCGGTTTGCGTAAGTACGCAGGAGCTGAAGAACTTCCTCGTGTTCTCAATGGCTTAGGCATTGCTATCCTTTCTACTTCGAAAGGCGTAATGACTGACAAAGAAGCCCGTAAAGAGAACATAGGAGGCGAAGTATTGTGTTTTGTTTATTAAGCGATAAACCACCTCTAAAAAAAATATGTCAAGGATAGGAAAAAAAGTGATTGAGCTTCCTGCCAAAGTAGCTATAACGTATGAGAACAATCTCATCACAGTGAAAGGACCGAAAGGAACGCTCTCCCAGCAGATAGATCCAGATATTACCGTTGTGCTGGAAGACAACACATTGACCGTGGAACGCCCCACAGAACAAAAACGCCACAAAGCTCTGCATGGGCTTTACAGAGCGTTGATTAACAACATGGTGGTGGGCGTTACCGAAGGGTACAAAATCGACCTCGAAATAGTTGGGGTAGGCTACAAAGCGGCAACTAACACAAAAAACTTGTTAGAACTTAGCTTGGGCTACTCGCACACTATCTTTTTTGCACTTCCTCAAGAAGTAGCTGTTACAGCTGTTACAGAAAAGGGTAAGAACCCTATCGTAACGATTGAAGGAATTGATAAGCAACTCGTTGGGCAAATTGCCGCGAAGATTAAATCATTGCGCCCTGTAGAACCCTATAAAGGTAAAGGTGTTCGTGTGCTTGGCGAAACCGTGAGAAGAAAAGCAGGTAAAACCGCGTCTAAGAAATAATCATTAACAATATGACAAATATCAAAGAATCTCGCAGACAGCGTATCAAGAAAATGATACGTAAGCGCGTAGAAGGTACGCAGGAAAAGCCTCGCTTAAGCGTGTTTCGTTCTAACACAGCCATTTATGCACAAATCATAGATGACAAATTGGGCAAAACCATTGTGAGTGCTTCCTCTTTGGAGATTGACAAGACCTCCAAATCAATTAATATCGAAAAGTCTAAGAAAGTTGGACTTGCCCTTGCAGAGAAAGCCAAGAAAGAAGGCATAAGCAAGGTGGTCTTTGACCGCAACGGATATTTGTATCATGGAAAAATCAAAGCCTTAGCCGAAGGCGCAAGAGAAGGCGGGTTACAATTTTAACACTTCAACGACATGAATCAAGAATTGCTAAGAGCCCGCACTGTTAGGCAGGCAGATACAGATAAATTGAAAGAAAACGTGGTGGCTATCAACCGCGTTGCCAAAGTAGTAAAAGGTGGACGTCGTTTCAGCTTCTCGGCTATCGTAGTAGTAGGTGATGGTAATGGAATCGTAGGCTATGGCTTAGGCAAGGCAAACGAAGTTACTGATGCCATCAACAAAGGTATCGAAGATGCAAAGAAAAACTTGGTGCGCGTGCCATTGCTCAAACATACTATACCTCATGAGGCTATAGGAAAATACAGTGGTGGTTTTGTACTCATCAAACCTGCCGCAGAAGGTACTGGCGTTATTGCTGGTGGTGCTATGCGTGCAGTATTGGAAAGTGCAGGTATCAAAGACGTATTGGCGAAGTCAAAAGGTTCTTCTAACCCTCACAACGTAGTGAAGGCAACGATAGACGCTCTTTTGCACCTCAAAGCCCCTCACATGGTTGCGCAACAGCGCGGTGTAGCTTTATCAAAAGTATTCAACGGATAATCTTAACTCAATATTATGAGCCTAGTAAGAATCAAACAAGTACGTAGTACGATAAAATGCACCGAGAAGCAAAAACGCACCATCGAAGCGTTGGGCTTGGGTAAAATCAATCGTACAAAGGAGGTTGAAAACACACCTCAAATCGCAGGTATGATACAAAAAGTAGCACACCTTGTAATAGTAGAGAACATTTAAGCTAAAAAGCTGAACGAATCATCATGAAACTCCATACATTAAAACCCGCTGAAGGCTCTACGAAAACAGCGAAACGCTTAGGTCGCGGTCAAGGCTCAAATAGGGGTGGCACATCAACACGTGGACACAAAGGTGCGCAGTCGCGCTCAGGCTACAGCCGTAAGGTTGGCTTCGAGGGTGGTCAAATGCCTTTGCAACGTCGCTTGCCTAAATTTGGCTTTACGAACAACAACCGCATCGAATACAAACCTATCAACTTGCAAGACATACAAAAATTGGTGGACACCCACAAGGTTACGACCATCGATTTGGAAGTGTTACGCGAGCATGGAATGGTTGGTAAAAACGACCTTGTGAAAATCTTGGCTACAGGTGAGCTTACTGCTACTATAGAAATCAAAGCACACGGTTTCTCAAAAACGGCTATCGCAGCTATTGAGAAAGCGGGGGGCAAGTACGAAATCATTAAGTAAATAAGAGTAGCGTGGGCTATAAGGTATAGCCCGCGTTACTTTTATCTCATTGAATATGAAAAAGTTCATAGAAACCGTAAGAAATATTTTTAAGATTGAGGAACTCCGTCGCAGGATTTTTTACACCCTCTTATTGCTGACTGTGTTCCGCTTGGGGTGTTATATCGTTCTGCCCGGCATTGAGCCTATGCTCTTGAAGCAAGAAGCATCGAAAGGTGCGCTTGGTTTCCTTAATACTTTTTTGGGAGGTGCATTCGACAATGCCGCTATCTTCGCGTTGGGTATCATGCCCTATATCTCTGCCTCTATCATAGTGCAGTTGTTGCAAGTAGCGTTGCCGAGCTTCCAAAAAATGCAACAAGATGATTCTGGTCGTAAACAACTAACGCAAATAACGCGCTACCTCACTATAGTTATCACATTTGCACAGTCTTATGGGTTTTTGATGACTCAAATCCCTAAAGAGGCAATTATGGTGAACCAATACTTTTTCATGTTCTCCTCAATGGTTATCCTTACTGGTGGCACAATGTTCACTATGTGGCTTGGTGAGAGAATTACGGACAAAGGATTGGGCAATGGTACGTCTATGCTGATTATGATTGGTATTGTGTCGCGTTTTCCCATTGCACTTTTCAAAGAAGGTAGTTTGAGACCGCCTATGTTGTTTATGTTAGAATTGGCAACTTTGTTCTTCGTGGTAATGGGTGTAGTGCTTATTACGCAAGCGGTTCGCAAAATTCCTATTCAATATGCGCGTCAGGTAGTAGGAGGCAAGATTATGAGCGGACAACGCCAATATCTACCTTTGAAACTGAACTCTGCGGGTGTTATGCCTATCATTTTTGCACAATCACTTATGTTTGTGCCGGGTATGATTGGACAAGCATTCCCCAACAGTGATGTAGCTATTTGGATTGGTGTGAATTTCTCTCAGTACAGCGTAGGATAT
>RDXI01000285.1 GCA_004292795.1 Bacteroidota bacterium
GGCGGAAGCGTTGGGGGAGGCGAGTTTTGCTCGAAGTACCTTTTTGCATCACGCGCTTGTGTACGACAGCGAAGGCAACAAACTTTCCAAATCAGCAGGGGCAACGTCTTTGCGGGCTTTGCGCGAGCAGGCAAGCTCGCCTACTGAAGTATATAAACGCTTTGCCGAGCATTGGCACTTGCCTACAAGCCCCTCTCCTACCCTACAAGAACTGTTGGAGGTTTTTACATTATAGGCAGTAGGCGAGTTATTTATGGTACATGTAACCCAAAATATTTGTGTAGGCAAGGAACAATTTAACGTATATTGGCGTTATATGTTATATGTATGCAAAAGTAGATTCTTTTACAGTCGCAGAGCAAGAACTTGCTCAGATAGCTAAAGTCTTTTCGCACCCTGCACGCATTGCCATTGTCAAACTATTGGCGGAGCGTCAAGAGTGCATCGTGGGCGATATTGCTCAAGAATTCCCTTTCCTAAGCCGTACTACTGTCAGCCAACACTTGCAAGAACTCAAGCAAGCGGGCATTATCAGAGGCGAGATTGAAGGCGTGAAGGTATGTTATTGTTTGGATATGCCCAAGCTTGCCTACCTGAAAGCGCAATTCGAGCAGTTTTTTGGAGGCGTGATAAAATTTGATTGTAATTGTTAAGAAACAACACTTTCGTAGTGGGCTGAAGAAAACTCAATAATAAACTTATGCAAAACAAACAACTCTCTTTTCTTGACCGCTACCTTACGCTGTGGATTTTCTTGGCAATGTTTGTGGGTGTGGCGGTGGGCTATCTTTTCCCAGAAACCGAAAAATTTATCAATCAATTTCAAGCAGGCACTACCAATATTCCTATTGCAATAGGTTTGATTTTGATGATGTTTCCGCCTTTGGCAAAGGTAAAGTACGAAGAATTGCCTCATGTATTTAGGAGCGGAAAAGTGTTAGCCCTTTCGCTGTTTTTGACATGGGTAGTCGGACCTTTTTTGATGTTTGGGTTGGCGTACATTTTCTTGCCTGACAAGCCACATTATTTCATTGGCTTGATGATGATTGGCATTGTGCCTTGTATTGCGATGGTCATTGTTTGGAATGATTTGGCAAAGGGTGATAACGAATATGTGGCGGGCTTGGTGGCGTTCAATAGCATTTTTCAAGTGCTTTTCTACAGTGTGTATGCTTATATTTTTGTTACTATCTTGCCTCCCTTAGTAGGATTACAAGGCGCATTAGTGCAGATTAGTATTGCGCAAGTAGCCGAGAGCGTCTTGATTTATTTGGGCATTCCGTTCTTTAGCGGTATTGTAGCGCGTTATTCACTTATCAAGGCTTTTGGGAAAACGTGGTACGAAACACGGTTCTTGCCTACTGTCAGCCCTATTACTTTGGTGGCGTTGTTGTTTACGATTGTCGTGATGTTTAGTTTGAAAGGCAATTTGATTGTGCAGATTCCTTTTGATGTGGTGCGGATAGCCATTCCTTTGACGTTGTATTTTGTCATTATGTTTTTTAGCGGGTTCTACTTCGCCAAACGTGCAGGGGCTGATTATCCCAAATGTACGGCTTTGGCTTTTACTGCGGCAGGCAATAACTTCGAGTTGGGCATAGCGGTTTCTATTGCTATTTTTGGTATCAACTCTATGGAAGCATTTGCTTGTGTGGTGGGTCCTTTGGTAGAAGTGCCTGTGTTAATTTTGTTGGTCAATGTAGCCTTAAAACAAGAAAAAAACTTCTCTTAATTATGAATTTTTTACTACCTTTGCTATTTCTTACGTACTTGAATATGCAAACGACCTCCCCTCCTACCCCATTGCAACAATACTGCAAAGACCGCGAAAGCGAATTTTCGCTCATTCCTGACGACAGGAAAGAGAATTTACAACAAATAAGCACGTACATCAAAGAAAAAATAGCCCAAAAAGAAACGGTAAGGCTTACTTTTATTTGTACGCACAATTCACGCCGTAGCCAATTTGCGCAAGTGTGGGCATCTGTAGCCAGCCAATATTACCAATTCGCGCCTGCCCAAATCCAAACTTTTTCGGGAGGTACTGAAGCGACTGCTTGCAATCCGCGCACTGTGTCGGCTTTGCAACGTGCTGGCGTGCAAATATCGAAAGTAAATGAATTGAATGCACCCGTAACAGTAGCCAATAATCCGCGCTACGAAGTAGTGTTGAATTTGGCAAAAAAGAAGCAGTTTATCTATCTTTTTTCTAAGAAATACAGCGAAGAACCGAACCCTACCGAAAAATTTTGTGCGGTGTTGGTTTGCTCACAAGCAGACGAGTCTTGCCCTGCGGTTTTTGGGGCAGA
>RDXI01000091.1 GCA_004292795.1 Bacteroidota bacterium
ATGGCACAAAAATCACGTACCAACGCGAAGGCAAAAAAGACGAACAAAAAACGGTTTATTACTTTGCTGTAAACTTGGGCAATGACCCGTATAGTTTGTTGGCTGGCTTGCCTAAACGTACTGACTTGGTGAAATACATTGAGAGCTTGAATATTACCGCTACGTATTTGAAGTCTGCTTCTTATTTGATGTATAACGAGTCTTTCAGCACTATCCGCAATTTGATATTGGACAATTCGCCTTACCTATTGCAAGATGACTCTGGTATGCCTTTGGCAAATGTTACGAACAGCAAACACAAGTGGGATTTGTTGTTTTATGGCGTGTATGCGGGACCTATTCCGTTATTTTCGGGACGTTGGCAGAACGACATGAAACTTGCCTACCAAAAACCCGAACAAGTGCGTCCACTGCCGTTTGGCATTGGCTATCAGCACCAAGAGGGCAGGTCTAACTTGATGCTCGCTACAAAGAAATAATCTTTGCTACATAGATATTCCACTTCTTATACTAAAATAAGATTTAAAATGCGTATTGACCACAAGGTCACAAGGTCACGAAGCTTACTTTTACCTTTTTTTCTTGTGTTCTTGTGTCCTTGTGGTAAAGTTTTGTACGCAAGTTAAGAATTATTTTAGTATTATATAAGTGGAATATCTAATTCTAATTAAATTAGTAAGCTATGACTTTAACGGATTTTGCACGACAAGTACCTTCTTTTTTCGCGCTGAAGTTATCTTCTATGTATGGCTCTGGGCAAATTACCTTTGCCGAGTATTGCTTGCGAGAAAACCAATACAACGAAAGTGCTTTTGTAGCTACCAAAATTACCGATTTTCGGCATATTTGGGAGGAAGTGCTGAATATGACAGACTTACAAGCGTTGATATTGGATATAGAAACCTTGCAAAAGCCTGCTATGAGTAACTTTTTCGAAAATTTGGGGCGTTTGAAAAAATTGCGTTTTCTGTATATAGCCAACCGACAAGTATATTATGAAGACGAGTTGCGAGAGGTCGTTATCCCTGACTTGCCTGCTTTAGAAACGTTGTTCGTGCAAGCGAAAACTGAAGTTACGCTCAAAATGCCCTTGCCTGCTTTGCAGTATTTGACTATTCGCGGAGGCATCATCAACATCACACAAACATTGGCGAAACTCAATCCCGAAACCTTGACTTCACTTGCCTTGCGCAGTTGTGCAAAGGGCTACAAAACGGAGTTTGCAGTAGGCGAGATAGGCAAGTTTTCCAAGCTTACCTACCTGAACCTATCCGACAACAAAATAAAAAAACTACAGTTCAGTTTGCAAGACTTGCCAAATTTGGAACATTTAGACCTTTCCGAAAATGCGTCTTTCCTACTGACCGAAGATTTTATATTTTTGGATAACCTCTACAGATTGGGTATCAGTGCCACGAAAACCGTTTCGCAAAAATATCTCAAAACGGGGAACGACTTTCTGCAAATCGTGAAGGATTGCAAAGAAAAAAATGCCACTGTAGAACAGCGAAAAGCCATTTTTCAGTTATTGCACAATCCACAAACCTTGCACAATATTTCGTTGCAAGCTTGGTTCGAACTCTATGAAATCGTAACGCTTTTGCCCTTGCATCAGCAACTTTTGGCGGTGTTAGAAAAATTGGTAACGGTTTCTGTAGGCGAGCTTTACAAACAGGCAAGCCTCGTCGAAATATGCGTGGCGGGCAGACTGCAAGGCATCACAGCGCAATTTCTGAAAGACAAACTCAAGCAATACAACATCAAACAAAACAATAAACTGACTGCCAAAACAAGCCTTGTGTGCATAGGAGAGCGGGCAGATGTGGAAATAGTGCGCCAAGTGGTAGCACAAAACTTGCCTTTCTGTACGCCTTTTCATCTCAAACGTTTTTTGGAAGAATTGGACACGCCTTATTTGGTAGAAGCAGAAAGTGATGTATATGAAAATTTGGAAAACTTGCTCCAAAGCCCAGAAGTCGAAAATCGTGTGCTTGCCTTGCAACTGATGAAAAGCGGAGGCATACCGCCCCATATCTTGCCGTACTTGTGCATAGAACTTTTTTATGAAACGGCTATCTGCAAAAACGAAATTTTGGCTCTCCTGCGCAACTTTGTATCCAATGAGCAGTATCTATTTTTGCAAAATACGTACAAGAAACAACAAGGCGAAATCAAAGTAACGACCATCAGGCAGTTGCTTTCTGGCGAAATGTTTGAGAAAAGAGCAGTGGCAGAAGCCATTACGCGCTTTTATCGCCTGACACGCAAAGAAACTTACAACGATTATCACGACAAACGTATTTTTTATGCTAAATTTGTCCTTCGAATATGGAAGCAAGCGGACTTGGAAGACATTGTTTGGAAAGCGCATTTTGACGAAGCCACAGGCACACTCGACTTGTTGTGGTATCGTGATAGTTTGCGCGATATTCCTAAAAGTTTTTTCGGAAAGCCTGAAGTAAAGCGTGTGTTGTTTATGGGGTTTCATTTGCCCGATATTCCCTATATCCAAAAATGGACGAATATCGAGGAATATGTGGTCTATGGCACAGGATTCGTACTATCAACGGCACATTCTGCCCCTGCTAAGAAAAACTTTCCTACAACTATTAAACTTACAACTGTATTACTCAAAGATGTTGATATTTACTAAACTACTATGAAAACAATTGAAGTTTGCCTTACGCCTGATATGCTTCGCTATCACGACCTTTCGAACAAAACGGTGGTTGTGATTGATATTTTCCGCGCTACTTCGTGCATTGTTACCGCATTGGCACATGGCGTACAAAGCATCTTGCCTGTAGCTACTGTAGCAGAAGCGAAACTTTTGCAAGCAAAGGGTTATTTGACCGCCGCCGAGAGGCAGGGAAGCAAAGTAGAAGGTTTTGATTTGGATAACTCGCCTTTCAGTTATTTGAAGCCCGAACTCAAAGGAAAAACGATTGGACTCACGACTTCCAACGGCACGCAAGCCATTCGTTCCGCCCAAGATGCAGGCGCGTATGAGGTCTTGATTGGTTCTTTCCTGAATATCCAAGCCTTACAAACTTACCTACAAAAAAGTGCTGACGCGATTTGTTTGCTTTGCGCAGGTTGGAAAGGCAAGGTAAATCTCGAAGATACGTTTTTTGCGGGAGCTGTCTTGGCGAACTTGCCTGAATTTACGTCTATGAATGACGATTGTGTGTTGGCTTTGGCTACTTATCAGCAAGGATTAGACAATCCTGTGCGCTTTTTGGAGAGTTCAGCGCATTATCACCGCCTCGAAACGTTGGGCAATCGTGATGATATTACATTTTGCTTACAACGTAGCATTTACCACAATGTACCCGTTTTGCGTGGAGATAGTTTGGTGAATATGTAAGGGGTTTTAGACATGATTAACAGGATTTACGGGTAGGTTAGGCTTGTTTTTATTTTAAAGAAAAATAGGAAATCCTGTAAAATCCTGTAAATCCTGTCTTTCTTATTCAAACACCTTGTAAATATCCGCGCTGTAGCCTGCATTTTCGTTTTGCGATAGGCGAGCCAAACCCGAGAGCCAAAGCACAGTGGGAGAGGGGCTAAACTTCAAGGAGGCAATTTTTCGCGCCTTTGGGTTTTGTTTGAGGTAATACTCTACGGCTTCTTTGTGTCGCCAAGAGCTATGCGCTGTAACGATAATGTATTGATAACCAAACTTTTCGCGCTGTATTCGCTCCCGCGTAGGCAAGTCTTCATAGACCTCAAACATCTGATAGGCGCAATGATTGGCACGCACCGCGTAATAATACATAGCCTCGCCTACAACCTTGCTATCCTGCGGAATGTGTTGGCGCACAAAGTTCTCGGCAGTTTGTGGATTGCGCATTTCCCATGTGAGGGCAACTTGCGTATTTTTCAGCACAAAATAACTGCCATTGAACACGCCCAATAGCCCCAAAACTACCCACGCAAAACGAGTCTGCTTGCCTGCATAGTGCCACAAAAGCCTGTAATAAGAAGGCAAGATAAAAATAGAATATTGCCCCAAATCTCGCACAAATAAATGAAACGACACCACAAAAATCCAATCATACACAATAGGCGAGGAGAGGAGCGAGGCAAAGCGGGAGGGAGGCGAAGAAAGAAATTTTTGCAACAAATACCAACAAATACTTACCAAAATTAAGGCAAGTAGCCAATATTGATGCTTAGGCACATAGCCCGTTCCGCCCACATACCAAAACCAAGCCGACATTTGATAATGTGCATCAGAGGCTTGTATGTAGCTTTGTAGGAAAGTGGTAACATTGCCATACGCCCAAAAAATCCAAAGACTATAGCCCAAAATAACGATACAAGGCGCGATAGCTTGCTTGTAGATTGTTTTCAAATTGCTTTTTTTGAAATTCACAAGCCATACTATAGCTAACCCAATGCCCATAAATGCCACACGAGGCGTAGTAAGCAAGGCAAGTGCGCTGAAAAGACCTGCTAAGGCTTGTTGTGCAGGCGAGTTTTTTTGTAGGCAAGTGTAGGCAAGCAAGATAAACAACGTAGCGCACAAATCCATACGCCCCTCGTGCAAACAAAGCGCGAAAAACGGGTCTAACAAAAAAATGCACAAGGCGAGTAGAGTAGGGGAAGCACTTCGAAAAAGCCAATAGGCAACGCCCATTCCCGCACAAAAATTGACGAACCGAAACGCAAAAACACTGTTTTCTGCCCAACTTTGCGCCAAGCCTGTCAGCGCGAAATACACAAAACCATACAATTTTATTTCGTAACCAATGACTGTATTAGGCACGAAAAAAGTGCCTTCTTCCCAAAAATTGCGCGACAAAGAAGCAAAAAAAACTTCATCGAACCAAGGAAGGGGAGAACGCGCCAACGTCAGCCCATGCACACAGCCATACAACAAAAGGAAAATAAAAAAGTAGGGGTTATTCCGCATGAATTTATACACAAAATTGCGTTTGGTGAGGACACCAAACGCGGGTATAGCAATACAGACGAGCTGTCTGTGTTATATTTTAGTTACAGTTTCTTCATAAATTTATGAATTTCGCTGATGTATTTTTCCTTTGCATCAAGCCAGCCATAATGCGAGCATTTGTCCAACAAAACCAAACGCGAATTGCGCAAAACGCGATGCGCAGTTTCGGCTATGTCCACCGTAATAATGTCTTGCCTGCCTTGCAAAATAAGAGCAGGAGCGCGAAAATCTTTCAAAGCAGGCTTACAATCGTAGCCAATTCTTGTGAGGTCGCCCCACACAATCGCGTTTATCTCTAAATTGACTTGCAAAAGCCTTTCAGCAATCGTTTTCTGATGTTTTTTATCTACCACGTAGGCGGAGGCAAGGACATTTGCTCGACCTTTTATTGTCTGTCGGGTAGTGTCGCCTTGCGCCATTTTATTGTTCCAATAGGCAAGGTCTTTTCTCTCAGTAGGTGTAAGTAATTCCTCGATGCGGTTTTGGATAGAAGCACGCAAAGCCAAATCTAAGCCTCCCGAAGCCGAATAAATCAAGCCCTTCACACGGTCAGGGTACTTTGAAGCATAATAAGAGGCTAACATACCGCCGAAAGATTGCCCCATAAGCACCCATTTTTCAAGTTTTAAGTGCTTTCGTAAGGCTTCTAAGTCTTCGCGCATCAAGTTCATGGTAATGGTCGTGCTATCGAGTTTAGGCAAAACAGACTTGCCTGTGCCACGTTGGTCGAAAATAATGGCTTGGTATTTTTCAGCCAATAAGCTCGCAATGTACGCAAAGCCTTCGCTATTGCCACCAGGTCCGCCATTGATGATAACAATAGGCTCGCCTTTGCCAAAAATTTTGTAATGAATGTTTACGCCATTGGAGGGAGCAAAGCCTTGTTGGTCTTGGGCGCAGGCGGGCAAGAACAGCGCGAAAAAAGAAAGCGTAAGAAAAATTTTATGCATGGTTATAAAGGAAGGAAAGACAGAACGCAGGCAAGGCAAACACAAAGCCCTACTACAAAAATGTTTAGACTGTAAATTTTGGGTATTCCATTGTGGGCTTTTTATCTGTCGTGTGGTGAGCGCATATATTTCAGTCTTGCCTACCAAGCTGTGAAATTTTGGGTAAAATGTTTTTACTATAATTTATGTTATGTTAAGTAGTATTTGAATAAAAGCCTCGAAACGAGGTGTGAGGGTGTCCCCTTTCTTGCCTACCCGCGCCCTCGATGCAAAAAAAAGCCTCAAAAACTTTCTAAAACGCACATTTACCCCTATTTTTGTCGTTATAGCTTGAAAAATATTTTCCATGAAGTTACTAAAACTCTCTGTGCTTGTTTTGCTTACGGTTGCCTTTAGTGTGCGCCCTACCAAAATAGCCGAATCTACTTGTATGTCTATGCCTGAAGATTGGCACGACTCTTACCACATTTTTACGCCTATTTCGTTCAGTGAGCTTACCGATTTTTGGAAGAAGCCCGAACAGAGCGAAGAGGCAAATTTGAATGATTGGCTTGCCTACCTCAACAACAAGCCCAAGCTTGATGATGTGCGCCAAATCGTCTATAAAGTATCGGCAAACGATATGCAAGCCATTCGTGGCTACGTGAGTGCAGGCAAGGGCAACCTTTCCCCTGACCTCCAAAAAAACTCGCTCATCAAATATTGGCAAGGCAATAAAGACATCGAAGCCATAGATTATTTGTTTTATGCCAAAACTTGCGAAGGGCAAGCAGGCACATTTGACGATTGGGAAACGCCCAAGCGCGATATGTCGCAAGTAAAATGGCTCGCAGATGCAGGCAAGAAATATTATGCTGAAAAGGCATCAAATGACTTTTTGAAAGTGCGTTTTGCGTATCAGGCTATCCGTATGGCACATTACAGCAATCAATACAACAAAGCGATTGGCTGGTATGATGAATTGGTAAAACCCCTCGAAGGCAAGACCAACAGCCCTATCGTGCATTGGGCATTGGCGCACAAGGCGGGTTGTTTGATGAGTGCAGGCAAGGAAGGCGAGGCTAATTTCTTGTTCGCACAAATTTTTGATAAATGCCCTTCGAAGCGCGTTTCTTCTGCCCTTAGTTGGAAAGTAGAAAACGAAACTGTGTGGACAAATGCGTTGGGCTTCTGCAAATCGCCCCAAGACTACGGAGCGTTGCATTTTATGCGTTCCTTAGATGGTGGAGCGGATATTTTGGCAGAAATGAAAAATGTGTATCAAAAAACACCCGAATACGACAAACTGCACGTGATGTTGTTGCGCGAAATCAACCAACTCGAAAACGCGCTTTTAAAAGTAGAATTGAAAGAAAATCTATTGTTCCTCAACCAAACAAGTCCCTCCTCGCCTGCTGAAGGCGCGAAAAAACTGCATAAATTGCGCGAGTTCGTTACGAAGTGCGTGGCAGAAGGCAAGACACAAAACAAGGAAATCTTTGCTATGGCAAGCGGTTATTTGGACTTTATGGCGGGCAATGGCGCACAAGGCATCAAAAAATTAGAAGACCTTGCGAAGCAAACCAAAAATCCTGCATATCAGAAGCAAATCGAAGTTTGTAAATTGGCTATTCAGGTAGCAAGCCTTGCCAAAGCAGACGAAGCATCTGAAACCGACCTTTTCAATGCAGTTATCAAGGCAGAACACAAACACCTGACCGAAATGATGTGGAACGCTTTTGCTCGCCTATACGACAAACAAGGCGAAAAAGGCAAAGCCCTTATGTGCAGTTTTGGTAGCCTCCAAATGTCGCCCAAAGTAGAGGCTTTAGACCAACTTATCGCTATGACAGATAAGAAAAAGAAAACACAGATGGAGCAACATTTGATGAATTATTTATCCAACAAAAACGCTAAAGCCTATTTGACAGAAATAAAGGCTACCCTCCTATTCAGCCAAGATAAATTGAAGGAAGCTATCGCGCTTTATGAGCAAGTACCTGCGGATATGGTAGGCAAGATTAAAGAAAATCCGTTGGCATTTGCCATTCCACACTACGCCACATACCCCACCGAAGAAGGCAAGAACAAATACAACCGCTTGCTTTTGGCGCAAAAAATGGCTAATTTGAAGAAAATGGTGGAAAATCCGAACTTAGACCAAGCCCAACAGTATTTCCAATTAGGTTGCATTTACTATAACCTTACCTTCTTCGGCAACAGTTGGGACGCTATAGACTATTACCGCTCAGGTACGGATATTGCCCTCGCCTACGCACCCAACGAAGATAATTTTGCAAATTTTGACTGTAGCAAAGCGAAATATTATTTTGACCGCGCTATGAATACAGCCCTGAAAGACCAAAACAAGGAACTTGGCGCAAAGGCGGCGTACATGGCGGCTAAATGCGAACAAAACCAATATTACATCAATGCCAAAAACAAAGAAGTGTGGGGTTTCATAGAGCCTACCTACGCGCCAGAGCATAGGCGTTACTTTGCTACCTTGAAAAAAGAGTTTGCAGATACAAAATATTACAAAGATATTTTGAATGAATGTAGTTATTTCAATACCTTTGTGAAAAGAAAATAAGGATTTTCGGATAGGGGTTCTCCCCTATCCTATTTTATAGGCACATTTTTTTAGGTTTCGATATGTTTTGGTTTTGGGTAATTGCTATAGTAGTAGGTTTGATTGGTATTGCGCAAGTGATAGCCATAGGCGCGTCACGCAAGGCGGACAGGCTTTTGAAAGGTATGGAAAAACAATATGAAGATGTTGTTACGGCTTTGCTTGCAGGGGCTTATACGGCAGGCGAGCAATGGGAAGACCAAGACAATGAGGAAGCATTGCATACGGTATTGCAGACCATCAAGCCACATATCGATAGTTTGTTGTTGCACATCAACGCCACAGATAGTTCTGATGTGAAGGTGAGCTTTCCTACCAAATACTTTGCGAATGTAGCCACTTTTGCCGACTCGCTCTTTTACAAGCGTAGCAAGCACAAAGACACGCCCCTAAGCAAAGAGGACGAAGACAAAATGTATGCAGTATTGCGTGATGCTATCAATGCCGACTTGCTCAAAAGAAAATTGTATTTGAAAGCGGGCAGGACAAATTAACGCTTTTGTTTAAAGCAAAATAGAAACTTTTTATAAAAAATGCCCTTGCCTACACACAGCAGGCAAGGGCAGTTTTTATTTTTTCCTGAAAAATATTTGCAACGGTACGCCTTCGAAGTTGAAGTGTGTGCGCATTTTGTTTTCCAAGTAGCGTTTGTAGCTATCAGGAATGTATTGGGGAAGGTTGCAGAAATAAGCGAAAGTAGGGCAACTACCAGGTATTTGGGTAATGTACTTGATTTTTATATACTTGCCTTTTACGGTGGGCGGTTTGTGATACTCTACTTCAGGGAGCATTTTTTGGTTGAGCTTCGAAGTAGGGATTTTGGTTTTTCTACATTCATAGACCTCGATGGCTTTTTCTATCACTTGGAAAATGCGTTGCTTCTCCAATACAGACGTGAAAATAATAGGCGGATAAGCTATTGGGGCTATTTTTTCATAAATGAGGTCGGTAAATTTCTTTGCCGAATTGGTGTCTTTCTCCACCAAGTCCCATTTATTTACCATAATAACCATACCCTTGCCTTTGCTGTGCGCAAGCGAAATAATGCTTACGTCTTGCGCCTCGATGCCACGAGAAGCATCAAGCACTACAATACAAACATCAGAATTTTCCAAAGCCCGCACAGAGCGCAAGACCGAATAAAATTCGAGGTCTTCGTTTACCCTGCTTTTGCGCCTGATACCTGCCGTATCCGTTAGCACAAATTCATTGCCGTAGCCTTTGTAGATAGTATCCACCGAGTCGCGTGTTGTGCCTGCAATGTCCGTAACAATGCTTCGCTCCTTGCCTACCAACACATTCAAGAGGGAAGACTTGCCTGCATTAGGGCGACCTAAGATAGCGATTTTAGGCAAGTGTCCATACGGGTCTTCCACGCCTTCTGTAGGCAAGTGTTTGACTACTTCGTCCAACAATTCGCCAGAACCAGAGCCATTAGCGGCAGAGATAGGATAGACATCACCCAAGCCCAATTCATAGAACTCGCTTGCATTGAAGCCCTGCGAAGGCTCATCAGCTTTGTTGGCAGTGATGATAACCTTCTTCTTGTATCTGCGCAATACCAAGGCAAATTCCTTGTCCATGTCCGTAATACCCAACGCACAATCCACCACAAACAACACTACATCAGCTTCTTCTATAGCTATAGCTACTTGGCTACGAATGGCATCTTCGAAAGTATCTTCCGAGCCTACGACATAGCCACCTGTATCAATAATGGTAAAAAAATGACCTACCCACTCCACCTGCCCATAGAGGCGGTCGCGTGTTACGCCACTTGTATTGTCCATAATAGCAGAACGAGTTTGTGTGAGGCGATTAAAGAGCGTAGATTTCCCCACATTGGGGCGACCTACAATAGCAACAATATTTGACATACTACAAAAATTTCTATTTTTTTGCAAAGTTAATAAAAATTTGCGTGTGTGCATCATTTCATTTATATTTGCCGTACAACATAAAATTACTTGGAACGTTAGTAAGACGTTGTACCCTTTCAACCCGCTACCCCACTATGATGTTTCGTTTGCTATGTTTGATAGCGTTTCTACCCTTCGTACAACCCGCTTGGGCGCAAAAAGACACTGTTTATCTTTCGATGGAGAGCGCACTCGAAAATGCCGAACAGGTTTATAAACTCGACCTTACATGGCAATATATGCTGTCCTTACCTCCCGGTATAGAAAAATTTAAGAATTTGGAGGAGTTGTATTTGGGCTGGAACAAGCTAACGGTCTTACCTAAAGAGGTGCTGAAGGTAAAAAAATTGCGCAAAGTGGCTTTGAATGACAATCCTCGCTTAGACCTCAAGCGCATTTTGAACTTATTGGTTGATGCGGAGAGCCTACGCGAGTTGAGCATAGGCTGGAATACTATGCAAGATATGCCCGATGAATTGGCAAAGTTACAACGTTTGACTTCGTTGGAAGTGCTTTGCGACTCAGCGGTGAATATCGAACACTTATTGGCTGAAATAGGACAACTCAAACGTTTGCAGGAATTGAGCCTGCACCGCAATAAACTTCGCAGACTTAGCGATAACATAGGCGAGCTTATCAATCTCACACGCTTAGACTTGAGCGGAAACGAATTTGCAGAACTGAACCCCAGAATGGGCAAGTTGAAAAAATTGCGCTACCTCAACCTCAAAGGAAACGACCTCACAGAGTTTCCGACTGTGATAGGCAATATGCGTGATTTGATAGAATTGGACATTTCGGGCAATAAGATTGTCGACCTTTCGGGGCGTATTGGCAATTTTACGAGTATGCAAGTGCTGGATTTGAGCGAAAACGCTATCAAAGAAATTCCTTCGCAAATTCTGAAATTGGCAAACCTCAAAACGCTCAACCTTGCCCATAACGACCTAAACGAACTTCCAAGAAATTTTGAGGACTTGAAGGACTTGGAAAAGCTCGATATTAGTTTCAACACGCTTTCAGAAATTCCTACCTCTATCGCGGCTATCAAGAGTTTGCGCTCTTTGGATATGAGTAGCAACGCCAAAGTAGATTATCTTAGGTATTTCAAAGCTACTGAAGGCTTCGGTGGGTTGCTGTCGCTGAACCTTAGCAACAATCAGATAGACTCCTTGCCTACCAACCTAGCCAAAATGGAAAACTTGCAAAACCTCAAGCTTTCGGGCAATAACATTCACTATATCAGCGATGACTTCTCCAAATTGCGCGACTTGCAGGAGTTAGACCTAAGCGCGAACAAGTTTCGTGATATTCCTAACTCGGTCATGGCGATGCCCAACTTGAAGGTCTTGCACTTGGACAACAACAAAATATCGTATATACCCGAAGCATTGGGCAACATGAAGCAACTGAAAGAAATCTCACTTCGCTACAACCCTATCTCTGAAAAGGAAGTCGAAAAGCTGAAATCTCTGCTCCCCGATGTGGTCATTAACCGATAAAAAACGGCATTACAAACGTTTGTTTTAGGCAATATGCAGAAAATTTCGAAAAAAATTAAAAACGGCATGAGTGTTGTAACAAAATTCATGTATTTTTGCAAAGAAATACGTTATCTCAACCAAAAAACCTTGTGTTAATCTCTAAACCCGACTTCACACAGCCTAAGATATGAGCGACGACAAATTAACCTTGTTCAATTACTTCAACGACATGAACAAGCAAGAGATAATCCTAAGCTTTAAGGGTACTATCTCTCAAGAAGTGTTGGCTGACGTGGGGGTGAGTTTGCGCAGTAAATTAGGCTCTTACCAAATAAGCAAGAAGACTTTTGCTGTATTTGTGGAGCTTGCGCAAAACATTTATCACCACTCTGCGCAAAAAGAGTACTCTGCTACCAAAGGGCGTACAGCAGGGGTAGGTGTGATTTTGATTCAAAATTACCCCGACTACCTTGTGCTATCTTCAGGTAACCTTATCGAAAATGAAAAAGTAGAAGGTCTAAAACAACGCTGTGAATACATCAATCAACTCTCAACAGAGGAGTTGAAGGATTATTATGTGAAGCAACGCCGCCGCCCTACTGGAGGGATTGGAGCGAACATTGGGCTTATCGATATGGCTAGACGTTCTGGGCATCCGCTTGAATATCAACTTGTGGAGATTGATGAACAAAATACTTTCTTCGCTTTGTCAGTACGCATTGACAAAATAGAGAGCAATTAACTCACGTCCATTATTTCGCTTTTATACAAAGATTATGGAGAATTTTTATATTCCGGGTTCAGAATATATCCCCGAAGTAAACCTTAACGCAGAAACAGGCATACTTAGCTTCTCAGGCGAGTCTTATCATGAATATACGCTTGAATTTTTTGAGCCAATGCTTCGTCTAATGCACTTCCTGGCGTTGGCACCAAGCCTTGGTAATACTTATCGCATAACACCAACACTCGGTTTACAA
>RDXI01000092.1:0-4717 GCA_004292795.1 Bacteroidota bacterium
TGGATTGAGCGAAGCTATGGGCAGTATTTGCGCAAAAACGACTTTGCCAATGCCTTGCACATTCACAATACAGGCAAGCCCGTTCCTATCACAGGCGAGTATGAAACCTACGCGCCTAACTACATTCCGCGAGGTTTGGAATACATCAAACTTTTTCAAGAGGAAAAGGTTAAAAAGGAAAACGAAAAACTACAAAAGCCCGACACCACTAAGAAGAAGCAAGAGAAAATTTAAGCACTTCTTGCATCACTTGGCGCAAGCCTTCGATGCTCAACCAATCTGTATTCTCGCCTGAAGTATAAGCAAAATCCGTAGCAACGGGCTTGCCTCCATGATGTTCTGCATAGCGCGTCATGTTGCTTGTGGTGCTGTAATACGGTTCGGGTGGCACAATGACATAGTGCTTTTCCAATTCAAGCGTACTCAAGGCATCAGTGGGCATAATCATTTCTTCGTGGATTTTTTCGCCTTGTCGAATACCTACTATTCTATGTTCGCAGTCAGGCGCGATGGCTTGCGCCACGTCCAAAATACGATACGAAGGCAACTTAGGCACAAAAATCTCGCCTCCCAAAGCCCGCTCAAGGGCAAACAGTACCAAGTCGATGCCTTGTTGAGGCGTGATGCTGAAGCGCGTCATGTCGGGGTGTGTGATAGGCAAGACTCCCTCTTTGCGTTTTTCAATGAAGAAGGGAATAACCGAACCTCGCGCCCCTACCACGTTGCCGTAGCGCACTACCGAAAAAATAGGTTTGGGCGAAACTTCCGCCAAACTTGCAGAAATAAAGAGCTTATCAGCACAAAGTTTTGTAGCTCCATACAAGCCTGTAGCGTTTGCCGCCTTGTCTGTAGAAAGTGCCACTACACGTTGCACACCGCGCTCTATACACGCTTCTATCAAGTTTTGCGCTCCTAAAATATTGGTTTTCACACACTCGAAAGGATTGTACTCGGCTATGTGTACGTGCTTCATCGCGGCGGCGTGTACTACCATTTCTATGCCTTGTAAGGCATCAAGCAAACGGTCTTTGTCGCGTACATCACCTATTACGTAGCGCAGGCAAGGATATTGCGTAGGCGAGAACAGTTGCGACATCTCGTATTGCTTCTGCTCATCACGCGAAAAAACTACCAAGCGCGTAAGATGCGGGTAGCGAGCAAGCAACGTGCCTACAAATTCTTGCCCAAAAGAGCCTGTACCGCCTGTTACCAAAACGGTTGTTGGATTGCGCATATCGGTTTTTAGTATTGGGGTGCAAAGATAGCTTTTTCTTACTACTTATGAACATCATTTTACCCAAAAAACTTCTGGCACATATCCATATACTTCTTCTTTGGGATATTCCTCCAAGTCGTAACGCCCACAAAGCGGATACAAGTGTTCGCGTTGTATGGGCAATACACGCGTTTTGTTTCCGTAGCCCTTGATGCGCAAATAAAACTTTTCGCCTTGCCTGAAACGTTGATGGTTCACAACCAATACATACTCCTCGCCTGCAAAAGGAAACAAAGGATATTTATTCGATTTTCCATTGCGCCACGCCACAAAAGGCGCGTCATATTTTTGCGTATGGTGGTTATATGAAAATACCTCATTTTGCAAACTATCCAATAACTGAATATGCACATTAGCAGGCATTTTGCCCTCAAACTTAATGATAATCAATGCTTTGAAGTCAAACCCGCAATGTTGGGCAGGTAAGGCAGTAGGCAAGACCAAACAAAACCATAACCAAAATCGTAAGCCCATAATCAACCTCCAAAATGAAAATACAACGTAGCCGAGTGCGTAGTAAGGCGCGAAAGTTGGCGTGTGTAAAAGTTTTGATTGCTTGTGTTTAACACATTCATCAAGCCATGCGAGAAACGCAATTCAGGCGCGAACTTGAAGTACGGAAAAAACACATCAAACCCAAACCCATACTCAATACTCAAGTCTTGATTGCGTAACAAAACTTTTTCCTTGTCAGCCGATTTTTGCGAAAGAGAAAAAGAAGGCTTCACACCAATCACCCAATACATATTGGTAATATTGCGCAATTTCGCCCTGTACTTCAGGAGCAAAGGCACTTCGAACATAGACGACTCTACAGTTCTAATTTCCGTAGGTTTTCGGCTATTTTCGGTGTATTGGTAGGTAAGTTTGCGCTCATACGCCGCGAAAAAGTTGAATTGGGGCTTAAAATCCCAAAAATCATTGATGCGTAGGCAAGCATGACCGCCAATGATAAAACCGGGCGAAGGCGAAGCATTGACAGACTGCAAGTCGTTGTTCGTACTCAAATATTCGGGACTGTACTTCACATCAACATTGGAGCGTAAGACCGCAAGCTGAAAACCAAAATGCAGACGCGAGGAAAGCCTATTCTTGCGAAATAGGCTGGGGTGTGCTTCTTCACTGTATTCGCTTTTAGCCTTTTTATGCCCTTCCCATTGTGCTGTAGCCCACAGAGGCAACAGCGTAAGCAGTATTACAAGGCGCGTTTTTTGCCCTGATAGATGGCACAAGTGCCAAATGTGAGTTTTTTGCATTGCGTTGATTGAAATCCTATTTTGTCTAAAATTGCAGTAAAGTTCACGCCATCAGGAAAAGCTTGGACAGATTCGGGAAGGTATTGATAAGCAGATTTATCTTTGGAGATTAAACGACCAACTACGGGCAAAATGTATTTGAAGTAAAAATTATATAATTGTTTGACAGGAAAAGCACTTGGTTTTGAGAACTCCAGCACCACTAACGCGCCATTAGGCTTCAAGACACGCAAAATATTTGCCAAACCCTTCTCAAGGTTTTCGAAATTGCGCACACCAAACGATACGATAACTGCATCAAACGAATTTTCTTCGAAAGGCAAGTTTTCAGAATCACCTGTAAAAAGCTCCATGCGCTCTTGCAAACCGCGTTTTTTGATTTTTTCGCGCCCATACGCCAACATTCCTTCTGAAATATCTACGCCTATCACCTTTTTAGGGTTCAGTTTCAGGGCTTCTAAGCCAAAATCGCCTGTGCCTGTAGCCACATCAAGGATAGTAGCTTCTTGCGGGTTGGGCAATAGCTTACGCAACGTTTTAACGGCTTGCTTGCGCCAATACACATCTATATAAAGGCTCAAAAAATGGTTCAAGAAATCATAGCGGGGCGAAATGTTGTCAAACATTTGCGCTACTTGCGCTTTTTTAGCCGTATCTTGGTCTTTGTAGGGAACAACTGAGTCGTGTTGCATAAAACGGGAGAAATAGGGTGCAAAGATAGCCACTTTTGTATAAAAATGACTATCTATATAGCTTTTTGTATAGTGAAATTGTTTGGTATGGGGCAAATTATACCATTTCAAGCGTGTATTGCTCGCCTACTTCTTGTAAAATAGCTTCTACTTCGGTAGGCAAGACTGCCTCGACCAAACGAGTACGGTAGGGCTTGAAGTCAGGCAAGCCTTTGAAATAAGACGCATAATGTCGGCGCATCTCGAACAGTCCTTGCCTTTCGCCCTTCCACGTGAGCGAGTGGCGGAAATGCTGTAGGCAAGCCTTCAAACGCTCCTCCAGCGTAGGCGGTGCAAGATGCTCGCCTGTAGCCATGAAGTGCTTAATCTCTCTAAAAATCCAAGGATAGCCAATAGAAGCACGCCCAATCATCACGCCATCAACAGCAAATTGTTCGCGGTAGGCGAGGGCTTTTTCAGGCGAGTCTATATCGCCATTGCCAAAAATCGGAATTTTGATGCGTGGGTTTTTCTTAATCTTGCCTATGAGTGTCCAGTCCGCTTCGCCCTTATACATTTGGGCGCGGGTTCTGCCGTGAATGGTAAGAGCTTGAATACCAATATCTTGCAATCTTTCTGCTACTTCTTCTACGTTTTTGGTGCTATCGTCCCAGCCGAGTCGCGTTTTGACCGTAACAGGCAAGTGCGTAGCCTTCACGACAGCCGAAGTCATCGCGACCATTTTAGGAATATCTTGCAACAAAGCCGCGCCTGCGCCCTTGCACGCCACATTTTTCACAGGACAACCATAATTTATATCTATCAAATCAGGATTTACTCTCGAGGCTATTTCGGCGCATTGGCGCATCGTTTCTACATCACTTCCAAACAACTGAATACCTATAGGGCGTTCATATTCGAAAATATCCAATTTTTGTATGCTTTTCGCGGCATCACGGATAAGCCCTTCGGAGGAAATAAATTCTGTGTACATCATATCCGCGCCATATTCCTTGCAAACAGCGCGAAAAGGCGGGTCACTCACGTCTTCCATAGGCGCGAGCAACAAAGGGAACTCGCCTAATTCAATATTACCAATTTTTACCATAAGCGTTTTTCGGAGGGGAGAGAAAGCGAAATTTTTGCAAAGTTAGCAAAACTTTCCAAAAGGTGTATGAGGCAATGCCTCTTGAAATAATGATAGCAATGTTGTGTAGCAAGTAGCTTTTTTTGCTAAGGAACAGAATTTAAATAAGTTGCGTTTTTTGGTTGTGCCGTTGCATGGTGTTCGAGAAATGGGACAAACGCTATATATTGGCTACTTTTCGCTACCCATTTCTCGACACCTGCAACTGACAGCCTTTGCGCAGGGTTGGAGGTGTCGAAAAATGCAGAGGCAACATTTGTTTAAACTAAGAGCCTGTTCAAATTTTTTGTTAGCGGATTTTTAGCCCCAGCGGGGCGATATCTTTGTAGAAAAGCCGTTCCACAAGCAAGAACCCCGTAGGGGTGAA
>RDXI01000092.1:4726-17594 GCA_004292795.1 Bacteroidota bacterium
CTTAAGATGTCGCCCCTACGGGGCTTTAATAATCTTACCCATGTCATTGCTACAAAGATATCGCCCCTCTGGGGCTACCAAGCGAACTCATTTTTGAACCGGCTCTAAAAATTAGACTGCATTTTTCTAACACCTCCAACGGCTTCAAATTTTTTCAAATCATTGAATTTGTCTGTAGCTTTCACAAGCTCAATGAGGATATTGGTATCAAAGAGGACATACGTTTGACTCATCATCTAAAAGAGCTTGAGTAGTTATTTTTTCAAGTTTAGCAGTAAGTTTAATTTTACCTATCAAACTTTTTCCTGTATTATGGTAATTATTCTTTTTACCCCAAGCATCAAGTCCGCCTGCGTCCAAAATTTCTTGAGGGCTTACAATCTTTAGTTTTTTCATGTTTTGGGGAGGTTTATGGTGAAACAATATGCAAATTTACGTATAAAATACCTCTTTTGCAAGAGGGAGTCTTAACAGTAAGGCAGTCCTTTTTTGTGCTGTTAGGTATTTTTTTCTTGTTTCTTTTGTATCTTTACCATGTAAAACAAAACTTAGGCAAAAAAATTGTATCTTTGCAAATATGATGCGTTCTTGCCTACCAACGCCCAAGATTTAACCCCCACTCCAAGCTCATCAAAAATCTCAAAACCTCTGTAGTCGTTCCAAAACCGTCAATCCCCAATCCCATGTGGCGTTTTTACTCCCTGCGCAGTCGCTTGATGCTCATTTTGTTTGGCTTTACCCTCATGACTATCTTGGTGGGGTTTATGGGGCTGTGGTTCTACCAAAAAACCAGCAAGCTTGCTACCATTACAGGGCGCATCGAGGAGTCGCTCATCAAGACCTTGCAACTGCTGAAGATAGAACAAGATTTTTTCAACAATGAAACTATCAACCCCAAATTTTACCAAACAGGCAACAGCCAATACTTGGGTAGCCACGAGGGTATGATGGAAGAAATCAAAGACAAACTTTATACACTGTTAGAATTGGACGGCATACGCGAACTATATGCAGACAATGCCGCCCTGACCGAAGAAATCAAAAACATCATTTTTGAATTGGAGAGCTACGAAATTAGCTTCCAAAAATTAGCCGAACTCACACGGAAAAGGGGCTTTTGGGCTGATGGCGTGGAGGGCAATATGCGCGAAAAAATCCGCATACTCGAAAACCTGAATACAGAAGTGCGTGCCGAAGATATTTTGTTTATCCGCAGATACGAAAAAGATTACATCAACCGCCGAGATACTACCTATGCCCGCGAGGTGTATGAATTGGTGAAAACACTGCGCGAAAGGCTTACACCACAGCCCAATACGTCTTCTATGGCGGGTATGCTCTTAGACGATTATGTGCGTAGTTTCCGCGAAATGGTGCGCTTGGACTCGCTCATGGGTACGAACAGCACAACGGGCTTGCGTGGGCATATGCGCCGACACGCCAACAAAACAGGCGACTTGATGGAAAAATTGGTAAAGCGCATCAATGCTGAAGTTATCGCGGCAGAGCGTTACGCCTTCAATGTTTTTCTGTATGTTACAACTTTTATGGTCTTGGTAAGCATCATTATCAGCTACATTGTTTCGTTGGTTGTTACAAAGCCCATCAGCACGCTGTCCGATATTATGCACTTGGCTATCGAAAAACGCTTTTCGAAAGAAGTTGTCATAGACTCGCCTAAGTCCAAAGACGAGATAGGCGACCTGACGCGAGATGTAAAAACAATGCTCGAAGAGGTGCAAAAACGCCTCCAAGAGGTGAAATCGCAAAAAATGGAATTGCTCACACAATATGATGAGTCTGTAGAGCAAACTACCAAATTGAAAGACTCGCAAAAGCGTTTGATGAAAATGAATGAGGTAAAAGATACTTTTTTCTCTATCATTTCCCACGATTTGCGTAGCCCACTGAACACCATGACAGGCTTCTTGCAAATTTTGGAACTGCAAGCGGAGGCGTTCTCGCCTGATGAAATCCGCACTTTTGCGCAAGATATGCAGAAATCGCTGAACCGCATTTTGGACTTGTTGGAAAACCTTTTGCAGTGGTCGCGCTCTCAAACAGGCGAGATGGAGTACCGCCCTTTGCGCATCAATTTGTATCAACTTGCTCAAAACAACATAGAGCTTTATATCAAAACTGCCCAAAACAAAGGGCTGTACCTACAAACTGATGTGGACAGGGAAATGTGGGTATTTGCAGATGTGAATATGATAAATTTCATTTTCCGCAACCTTATTTCCAATGCCATTAAATTTTCCAAAGAAGGGGCAAAAATCCAAATTTCTACTGAACCGCACAAAAAAGGCAGGGTAAAAATATGGGTGCAAGACGAAGGAATTGGTATGACAGAGGATATTTTGGACAAGGTTTTCCGCCCCGAAGAACACATCAGTACGCTTGGCACGAATGCCGAGAAGGGAACAGGCTTTGGGCTTTCGCTCTGCAAAAACTTCATAGAAAGACATCATGGCGAAATGGGCATAGAGAGCGAACCCAACAAAGGCACAAAGGTATTTTTTACGCTTGAGTTAGACTCCGCGCTTTCTTCTTCTGAAGTTTAGGGGTAACTTCAGTTACCACTACAGTTTTTTTCTGAAGTGAAATAATTATGTCAAAATTTCCGATAGACCTTATCCAAAAACGCCCTCCTACGCTTTGGCGATACGAGGAAGCCTTGCCTGCCATACCTGCACAAGAAAGGGTTACTTTTCACGAAGGTTTTACGCCCTTAGTGCCCTTCGAAGTAGGCAAGACTGAAGTCTTGTTGAAATTGGATTTTCTGTTTCCGACAGGTTCTTACAAAGACAGAGGCGCGACTGTGCTTATGTCGCAAGCCAAAAAAGAAGGCGTACAGTTTGTGGTGCAAGACTCGTCAGGCAATGCAGGTTGTGCCATCGCGGGCTACTCGGCAAAGGCAAATATTGGGTGCAAGATTTTCGTACCTGCGGATACCTCGCCTGCCAAAATCATACAAATAGAACTCTACGGCGCGGAAATCGTGAAGGTGCAAGGCGACCGCGAAGCAACCGCCCAAGCTTGCCTACACGAAGCCCAAACCGCGTATTATGCCAGCCACGTTTACAATGATTTGTTTTTGCAAGGCACGAAAACCTTTGCCTTCGAGGTATGCGAGCAATTAGGTTGGCAAACTCCCGACTCGGTAGTCTTGCCTGCAGGCAATGGCACGTTAATTTTGGGTGCATACTTGGGCTTTTCAGAACTTTTGCAAGCAGGAATCATTGCCAAAATGCCCAAATTGATAGGCGTGCAGGCAAGGAATTGTGCGCCCCTTTACGCGCTTCACAGTAGGCAAGTCTTGCCTGCTTGGTCGCCCACGCTTGCCGAAGGAATAGCCATAGCCACACCCAAACGTGGGCAGGAAATGATAGATGCCGTACAAAAAACAGGTGGCACTTTCGTAGCTGTAGGCGAGGCAGACATCGAAGCAACGCTTTTCGATTTGGCACGCAAAGGCTATTTTGTAGAGCCTACTTCGGCTTGTGTGGTGGCAGGTTTGGCGCAATATGTAGCCACCTTGCAAGAACCCGAAAAAATCGTATCTGTTTTGACAGGCACAGGGCTAAAGGCAAGCGAGAAATTGCAGAAATTGCGCACAAAAAAGTAGCGTTTGCCTATTTTTGCACAAAAAAATCCTTTCCCTTATGCAATATACAGCCGAACAAGTGGCTACACTCGCCCAACAGACCTTTGCGCAAGTCAAAGTAGCCCACGAAGCGCGTACGCTTTACATCACTTTGGCGCGTCCACAAGCCAAAAATGCCATGTCGCCCACGATGATACGCGAATTTGCCTACGCCCTTGCCTACGCCCATCATACGCCTGACGTTTGGGCGGTAGTGTTTCGAGCAGAGGGCAATGTTTGGTGTGCAGGTATGGATTTGAAAGCCATGAAAGGACAAGAAGAAGCGACCAACTCAACTATTCCCTTGCCTACAGGCGAGATAGTGATAGGCGAGCTTTTTCGCAAAGTGCATAAGCCCGTCATTGCCGAAGTGCAAGCCCCTGTATATGCAGGTGGGTTGCTTTTGGTGGGCAGTGCGCACTATGTAGTGGCTACCCAGGAGGCAAGTTTGGGCTTGCCTGAAGTAAAGCGCGGTTTGTATCCTTTCCAAGTGATGTCCTTGCTATTGCAAAACTTGCCTGCTCGCAAAGTCATGGATTGGTGTTTGCGTGGGCGCGTCGTAACGGCACAAGAAGCCTTCGAATGGGGACTCATCACGCACTTGGTAGGCAAGGAAGAAGTCGAGAACACAACCAATCATTTGCTCAACGACCTTTATGAAAACTCGCCTTCAGCTATTCGAATGGGCTTGCTCGCCTACGATGAAATGCGCCACATAGCCGACAATGATAGACAAACTTTCCTCAAACACTTATTCGAACAAACCGCACAAACGGCTGATGCACAAGAGGGTATGCAAGCCTTCATCGACAAAAGAAAACCCGTTTGGACAGGGAAGTAAGCCATGTAACTATTTATAAGATGTGGGCAATCTCTTTTGATTGCCCTTTGATGCACTTTAATTTTGCAACCTAACACCACGCTTCTACATCACAAGTCGCGCCTTGTGCTTGCGTAGCTTCTGCAAAAGATTTTTGTAAGGCTTGCAAAAATACCGCGCTATCTTGCGCTCCCGAAACGGCATATTTCCTATCAAACACAAAAAAAGGCACGCCACGCACACCCACTTGACGCGCTTCGTAGATGTCTTGTTGCACTTCTTGCTCGAAAGTTTGCGTATGTAAAAATGCTTCTACCGCTTGTTGGTTTAAGCCCACCGAAGTAGCCAAGCTCGTCAGCGTAGGCAAGTCTGCCACGTCCTTTCCTTCTACGAAGTGCGCCTTCAGCAATGCCTCCTTGAGTTCATTCTGCTTGCCTGCTTCTTTGGCAAAGTGCAAGAGGCGATGCGCCTGATACGAATTAGCCAAGATTGCCTTTTCGAAATGAAAATCTAAGCCTACTTGTTGCGCCATGTCCGTAACGTGGGCGAGCATTTCCTTGACTTGTTGGTCGCTCCAGCCTTTCCTGCTTTGTAGGTAAGTGCTGTAGTTTTGCCCCTTACTTGCCTGAAAATCGGGGTCTAACTGAAAGGATTTCCACGTGATTTGCACCTTGTCTTGTTGCCCAAATGCTTGCAAGGCAGTTTCGAATTTGCGCTTGCCTATGTAGCAAAAAGGGCAAAGCACATCACTCCAAATTTCTATTTCCATGTGATTTTTTTAGAGATAAACAACAGAAAAAAAGAGTTGGTTCAATTTTCAAAATGTGCGCACCCTCGAAAGAGTGCGCTACAAATTTCACATGATATTAAAATAAATTTTAAAGTGCATATAACAAAAGACTGTAGCGCACCCTTTGTAGGGTGCGGGGTGTCGATGGCTATGAACACACCCTAGAAAGGGTGTGCTACAAGGGCGCAAGGTAAGAATTATTTTGGTATGATGTTTACACCTTCTCGGCATAGACCGTGATACTAAAAATGCCTACTCTGCTTGCCTTGAAGTCCGCTAATTCTTGCACACTCAAGAATTGCTCAAGCAAAGAATCGGGCAACATAATCGGCTTTGTTTTTTGAACCTGCACATGGCGGAAACCCGTTTTTACTATCAGTTCCAAATAATCAGCCTCTTGCATAGCACCCGACACACAGCCCGCGTACATTTCCGCCGCTTGTTGCAGTCCAGCAGGCAAGTTGCCCTGTAGCACAATATCCGAGATGCTAAAATGCCCGCCTTTTTTCATAATTCGGTAGGTTTCAGCAAGGGCTTTAGGCTTATTTGGCACAAGATTTAGCACACAATTACTTACCACCACGTCAGCCGTTTCAGTAGGCAAGGGCATTTGCTCTATTTCGCCCAAATAAAACTCCACATTTTGGAAGCCCAATTTTTCCGCATTTGCACGCGCCTTGCTTACCATCACAGGAGTCATATCAATACCTATGACACGCCCCGACTCGCCTGCAATCGCTCTCGCCACAAAGCAATCATTGCCCGCACCCGAACCCAAATCTACCACAGTATCGCCTGCTTTTATTTGCGCAAATTCAGTAGGCAAGCCACAGCCAAGCCCAAGGTCAGCATCAGGGTTGTATCCTGCTAAGTTTTCATAGCTATCCGACATAATCGTGTAGTCTATGTCTGTACCACAGCCTCCGCCACACCCACAAGCAGACGTAAGATTGTCTTGCAAGGTTTGGTTAGCGATTTGGCTGTATTTCTCCACTACCAAGTCTTTCAAACACTGTTCGGTTTGGGTTTGTACTTGGGTTTCGGTTTGTTCGTCAGTGCAACAAGTAGAGTCGCAACAAGTTTTTTCAGTAGTCATATATATAAGGGGGTTGAAAGATGAAAGATGAAAGATGAAAGATGAAAGATGAGAATGAAACGAAGGCAAACAAAACTTTCAACTTTCGCCTTTCATCTCTCAACTTTCTAACAAATTTTGAATACCCAACTTTGGCGGATTTGCTCTATTTTTTTGAGCGTGGCTTCGCGTTGGGTAGGCGAGGAGTAGGGCATTTTTTCGGATTGAAGGACTTGGTTGTCTGCATCTAAGAAATTTACCTGCACATGGTCTGCGTCCTCTTCTATTTCGTGCATTACCCAAAAAACAGGCGAGTTGCGCTCACATTGAGCGATCGGGGGACGTTTGGGAGATAGAAAATGTAGCATAAAAGGGTATGGGTTGGTTTTCATAAAGTATAACGCAAACATACGTTATATAGTTCCGTAAAAAAACGATTTTCTGAAATTATTTTCAAAAAACCGTTTTGCCATGTTATTAGGCTACTTCTTGCGTACAAAATTCATCGAAAGCACCTACCAAATGTTGTGCAATCATATCCGCATTGCGTCCTTCGATGTGGTGTCTTTCTACAAAATGCACCAATTCGCCATCACGAAAAATAGCGATAGAAGGCGAAGAAGGAGGATAAGGAAGCATATATTCGCGTACTTTGGCTACAGCCTCTGTGTCCACACCCGCAAACACCGTAACGATTTGTTCGGGTTTCTTGCCTGCTTTTGTCAAAGCCAATTTTACACCTGGGCGAGCTGCGCCTGCCGCACAGCCACACACCGAATTAACTACTACTAAAGCTACTCCCTTTTGGTTTTGCATGAATGTTTCTACTTCTTGCGCTGTTTTCAATTCTTGGAAACCTGCTACAGTAAGGTCGGCTCGCATAGGAGCTACTAAATGCTCTGGGTACATATTATAGATTGATTTATTGATTTAATGAATTATTGACACATTCCTAAGCATTTTTTCCTTGCCTACAAAAAGCCCAATTCCAATTTGGCGGCTTCGGACATCATGTCTTGGTGATAGGGTGGATCGAAGGTAAGTTCGAGTTCCACATCATTTACGCCGTAAATGAGCTTTATTTTTGTTTCCACTTCAGCAGGCAGTTCTGCCGCTGAAGGGCAATTAGGCGAGGTCAGCGTCATTTGGACAAAGACGTTGTTGATAGGAAAAATTTTGATGTCATATATAAGCCCCAATTCATACACATCTACGGGTATTTCGGGGTCATATACGCTCTTGAGAGCCTCTATTACTTTCTCTTTGAGGTCTGGGATTTCTATTGGGTGCATATTGATAGCATAACTTTTTTGGAAGCTAAAAAGTTCTTAGGAAAGCTATTTTTATAGCTTTTTACGTAGGTTTGTTACAAGAAAAGGGGCTTTTTTTGTCTTGCGCCTCCCCTACCCTGCCGTTGGGCTTGTTAAAATTCTAAAAAACCTTTTTTATATACAAAAATGAACAAACATTCACCGATAAAAAAGTGTCGTTTATCGAAATATTGATATATTTTTTTGTTAAAAATTTGCTTGCGCCAAACATATAGCATATCTTTGTATCTGTAAGAAAGCACTGGGCGTACTGTTTAGGGCTGGTTATTAGTAAACAGTACAATCTTCTTGGATAAAGAAGAGCCATCTTTCTTTCCATAGCTGGTTGAAGGATATTGGAGACTGTTCACTCGAAAGGGGGCTATCTCCATTTATCTTTATAAGCACTTTGGTTTTTGGGGTATGCTATCTGTTTGATTATCAAATAGATACCTTTTCGCAAACTGCCCTTGCCTACCCAATGCGGAGCAATGTTACATAACTTTCTCAAAAAAAAGCTATAAAAATAGCTTTTTTGCAAAGCGTTTCAAAAAAAAACTATCGTTTTTTTTGCAATTATAGCGCGTATTTGAGAAATTTTGATTAACTTTGCAACAACTTAACCCCTTACACCAATGGCACAGTACAAGGAATGGGAACTTGAAGAAGTAGATGTTATAGACATTGAAACGCATCATCTTGTAGTATTCAATGATGATGTAAACACCTTTGACCACGTAATCCAGACATTGATTGATGTGTGCAATCATACGCCAGAACAAGCCGAGCAATGCACTATCATTATCCATTACAAAGGCAAATGCAGTGTAAAAGAAGGCGAGTTCGAGAAATTGGTCGCTATGCGCAATGCTATTTGTGATAGAGGCATTTCTGCCGAAGTGCGTTAATTTTACCCTTTTTTGCCATGCAGTTCTCCTCCAAACTCATAGAAGACGCAGTAAAAGAAATGGCAAAGCTCCCCAGCATTGGGGTAAAGACTGCCACTCGTCTTGTGTTACATTTATTGAAACAAGAGGAGGATTTTACAACGGCTTTGGCGAATGCCTTAGTGCGTTTGCGCCAAGAAATACAGCAGTGCAAGCATTGTCATCACTATTCGGATAGTGATGTATGTAGCATTTGCGCCTCGCCACACCGCGACAAGTCGCTGGTTTGTGTGGTGGAGAGTTCACAAGACATTATGGCTATAGAAAACACCGCGCAATACAATGGTTTGTATCATGTATTGGGTGGTGTTATCTCGCCTATGGAGGGCATCTCGCCTGCCGACCTGCATATCGACAGCCTCTTGTTGCGTATGCCCGACAGCGAAGTGAAAGAGCTTATTTTGGCTATCAGCCCCACGATGGAAGGCGACACTACTGCCTTTTATATTACCAAAAAAATGCAACCCTTCGCGCATATCAAAATATCGAGCATAGCGCGAGGCGTGCCTATAGGAAGCGAACTCGAATATACTGACGAGGTTACGTTGGGGCGTAGTATCGCTATGCGTACAAAGGTGTAGGCACGATACTTATGAAAATAACTCTTGAGAATACCCAACAGCTAACTTCCTATAACTTTATTGAAAGATTGTCAATTGAGTTGTGGAAGAAGGAAAATATATACCTGATAGACGAACCAAAGAAAGTAGGAGTTCCTGACTATTTTTATATAACTGCCTATCTTATCCAATTTGATACAGAATTTCAGATGCAAGGACTTACTACATTATTAACAAATTCAACAGCTTACAACCTTGAAAACACATTAGACAGTTTTAACATAATAGGCAGTACAACGCTTGCAAATTGTTTACAAGACATACTAAACACCTTGCATAAATACGGACTGACACCTATAAAAATGCGTGAAAGATTTTTACAAGGCACTGCAGGACTACCTGAATATTCCATTATAACAAGTGGAAATTTTTTTAAAGAAGAAGATTTATTTCAAGATTTGAGTGTTCATGAAAAAAAACTTTATGAAATTTATCAACAAATATGGACAGATTTAGAGGCATATCTAATCAAAATAAGAGGGAAATAAACAATAACGCTATTTTAGCAATCTACACAGGAAACAAAAAAGATGATGAATAAAGAAACAACTTACGTTCCCCCTATCAAAATTCAAGGAAAAAAGACACAGTTAGTGGATTTTATTCTTGAAAACTTGCCTCCTGCATTTGATACTTGGATTGAGCCTTTTATGGGTTCGGGTGTGGTAGGATTTAATGCAAAACCTGCAAAAGCAGTCTTTTCGGACAGCAATCCGCATATCATTCACTTCTACAATGCCATCAAAAATAAGGAAATCAATCATTTGATAGTAAAACAGTTCTTGCAAGAACAAGGCAAAATTTTGTCAGAAAAGGGGCAAGATTTTTACAATGAAGTACGCGAAAGATTTAATGCAACGCATCAACCACTTGATTTTTTGTTTCTCAATCGGAGTTGTTTTAATGGAATGATACGTTTTAATCGAAAATTTGAATTTAATGTTCCTTATGGACACAAGCCTGAAAGATTTGCACAAGCCTATATCACAAAAATCACGAACCAAGTCAAACAAATTGATTTTTTGATAGCCAACAATGATTGGCAGTTTATTTGTCAAGATTTTAAGGAAACGATTAAATTAGCAAAGGAAAATGATTTGATTTATTGCGACCCTCCTTATATTGGCAGGCATGTAGATTATTACGACAGTTGGGACGAACAGAATGAACTCGACTTGGAAGAGGCTTTGCGGAATTGTGGGGCAAAGTTTGTGGTTTCTACTTGGCACAGCAATCAATACAGAAAGAACGACTATTTGGAAACACTTTGGAAAAACTATCACCTCGTAACTACTTCGCATTTTTATCATTTGGGCGCGAAAGAAGAAAACCGCAATGCTGTTACTGAAGCCTTGATACTGAACTATGAGGCAATACCCAAACAAGCCATAACAAAAGCACCCATTTACGAACAACTTGCCTTGAAAATGTAAAAATTATGACTTTTTGCGCTATTTTTGGAAATACTTTTTGCAGAAAAAATAACTTTTTATTATCTTTGAACCGCTAAACAACTTGTTTTTATCGTTTTATAGGCATAAATACTTCCCAATTATGAGCAACGACCACATTACCAAGAAAGTCCACTTGTCCAAAGAACACAACGAGCTTTTGGATATGATGCTGAAAAAAGCAGACTTGAGCATAGATGACTTGTTTGAAGTTTCGTACAAACTTTGGATAAACCGCAATACGGACTTACTGACTGAAACCGAAAAAGAAAAATACAAGCACTTATTTCTGGGCAATATATGAATAATCCCACACACATAACTCACTCATTCACTTTTACCCTACCAAAAAGCTATAAGACTTGCAAAAATGGCTTTTGTAGCATATCTTTGCTTTATGAAAAAGAGGAAAGAAATCAAGTATTCAGAAGCGGATTTGATAGATGCGTTCAATCTGACGCGCTTGACAGGCAACCAATCACACCCACTCATGCAAGAGTGGACAGAGGTCGACTTGCCTACGCTCACTACAACAGAACAAGAAATTTTTGAGGCAGTTTTCGCAGACGTTACGAAAGGCATTGAAGGCTGGAATGAAGAAGAACTGAAGTTTAATTTCATTGCTTTTGTGATGCGTTTGGGGCATCTTACCAATAATGGCAAATACAAAACTTTCTGTGAGCGTGAAATTTTTGCAGAAGTAGAGAACAAATATCTGTATCTAAAATCGGATTTTATGATTGCCAAAGGGATTTTAGACAAACACAAAACGCCCTATTTCTACCTGCAAGAGTACAAAAAAATGAAAGACCCCAGTGGCGACCCTGTGCCACAACTGCTCGAAGGCTTTTTGATAGCTATGCACGAAAATAACAACGGAAAGCCGATGTACGGCTGTACGGTAACAGGCAAGTTATGGGATTTTTTTGTGATGGAAGGCAAGACCTATTGCATTTCAAATTCGTATGATTGTAAAGACAAAAACGACTTACTCCAAATTATCAGCATTTTGCGCAAATACAAGGAAATTTTAGAAACAAGAATTTTGGATTAACAAAGCATTGCACTCCCTCATTCACTCCCTCACTCCCATGTCCCCTGCTGAAAAACTCATACGCGAAAACCTCGAAACCAAAAACCCCTACCTTGACTTAGGTAACTGCGGACTCGACGGCACTGAACCCGAACTCGAACTGCTTGCAGAGTGCGAGCATTTGGAAACGTTGGTGTTTTCGAATTTTTGGTGGGAGTTTAACATAGAAAAACGAAAGCGTATAAAAAATAAAACTCAAAATAAAGGCTTGAATAATGCACTTTATAAAATACCAAACTTACCTGAAAAAATACAAAAACTGGTTTTATTTAATCAAAAAATTGGAAATGCTTATGCTTTGAGTGATTTAAATTCTCTAACATATTTAGATATTTCATTAAATGATATTGATAATTTTGATTTTTTAAATTTATTATACAACCTAAACTATTTAGATATTAGCAACAATCTTTTTTTTAATAACGAATATTTAAATCTCGATAAATTGATTTATGTAAATATTAGCTTCATTAGCATTATCAAACAAGTAAACTCTGGTTTTTTAGGTTTTTTCCCAAATGCTGAGTATTTAGATGTTGTAGGTAATAATATTGGGGAAATTTCATATTTAAAAAATATTAAGAATATAAAATTTTTAGATATGAGAGATTGTTATGTTTCAGACATTTCTTCTCTAATTGGGTTAAACAAGTTAGAAATACTATCTTTGAGCAAAAACCCTATCACAGATTTTAGTCCTTTGCAAAGCTTATCAGCTTTGAAAGAGGCATATTTGACAGATTGCCAAATTACTGATGCTTCTGTTTTACAAGGATTACAAAATATAACAGATTTATCATTGAGTAAAAACCAAATAACGCATATTTCTTTAGAGTTTTTGAATAGCTTGCCTAAATTAGAGAAGCTGTATTTGTACAAAAACCCTATAGAAAATTTGCCTGAAGAAGTTTTTAACAGAGATGGGAACGTCTTGCCTGAAGTCCGCGCCTATCTCAAATCCATAGCCAAAACCGAAGACCGCAGAGAGTTGAACGAGGCAAAACTCATCATCGTGGGCGTAGGCAAGGTAGGCAAGAGCGAACTCGTGGAGGCACTCACCGAACCTGCTTATAGCTTCGAGGAGGGCAGAACCGAAACCAAAGGTATCAAAATAAA
>RDXI01000093.1 GCA_004292795.1 Bacteroidota bacterium
CTAAGTGATTGGCTACCACCAACACAGGCGAGTTGCCCATGCTACTTTGGAGCATAGCCACCCAATTATACAGGGCTTCGTGGTCGTTTTTGCGCCCATCGACTATCAGCACATACAGTGTCCTACTGCTCATAAAAAACTTATGCGTGGCGTGCATGATTTCCTGCCCGCCAAAGTCCCAAAAGTGCAGTTTCAGTGCCTCCTTGCCTGCCCCGTAGCTGAAAAGTGTATCGTGGGTGTGTATTTCTATGCGCTCTGTGCGCGTGGTTTCGTCTCGCCTGCCATACAACAGCAAGTGCATGAGCGAAGTCTTGCCTGCATTGCCCTCGCCTACAAAAACCACTTTCGCCTCGCGTATTTTTTTGTTGCTTTTTTGTAAGGCTATCCAATATTCCAATATATCCAAACCATCTTTTTCTTTTATGTGGGCAGGCAATTTTTCATAAAAGGGATTTTTCACAAACCATAAGTCAGTCAAATTTTTAAGTTCTTTAAGAGGTGTAATGTCAGTAATTTGATTGAATGAGATATAAAGCGAGATTAATTTATTAAGTTCCTTGAGAGGCGTAATATCAACAATTTGGTTGAGAAAGATGTGTAGTTTAGTCAAATTCTTAAGTTCCTTGAGAGATGCGATATTGATAATTTGATTGTTTGCGAGGGCAAGTTCTGTTAAATTTTTAAGTTCTTTGAGGGGAATTATATTTGCAATTTGATTGTTATGGAGGTAAAGTTTTGTTAGATTCTTAAGTTCTTTGAGGGGAATTATATCGGCAATTTGATTGGTATGAAGGCCAAACCACGTCAAATTCTTAAGTTCCTTCAGAGCAGTTATATCCGAGATTTCAAACCTGTCTCTATCTCCACCTGCACAAATAAACCGCTTGAGTTGGAGCGGGCAGGTAGGCAAGTTGGTAAGTTTATTGGGGCTACCCGTATTTTGGCTTTTATAGTCTTTGTCTGTTTGTTCTTCTTCGTTCCATTCATACCACTCATTAGAAAAAATAAGCGTATCTATCCAAGTGAAGTCTTTGAGTCGCTGTAGTTCGGGTTCGTTTCCTGTTAGTCCGAGGTTGCCTAAATCGAGGCGTGGGTTTAGGGTTTGTTCGTTGTGGTCGAGGGCTTCGCGTAGGGTGGAGAACATAAAGGGAGATAAGAGATAAGAGATGAGAGATAAGAGGTGAGAGGGGAAATTGCTTACTTTATGCTTTTTTAACAACGGCTATTTTTGTATGGCGTGTAGTCATATTCAAAACCACGCTGTAAGTATCTTTTTACGGATACTCAAGCGTGGCTATTCCTTCCCTTATTGGGGCTTTTAGGCAAGTTCCTGTAGTTTTTTCTCAAAGTCGGCTATAATCAAAAAGCCTTCTTCTTTCATCAATACATTTAGGTTGTATTTTTTGGCACTTTGTGCTATTTCAGTGGGCGACATAGTTCCTTTCAAACTCAATTCTACAGACAGATTGCGCAACAAACCAATATGATTGCTCAAAAGCTCTTTGGTTTCGCTCACGAGGCGCGTCATCATTTTTTCTACGTCTGTATCTGTGATGCTCTTGTCCATCATGTACGGATAAGCGTCCATCGTGTAAGTAGCTTGAAACTCATCATCAAACCCATAACGGCGCACAAAGTCAAGCGCGAATTGTGTAGCCGTTTCGCGGTCATGACTCCTGCCTATGCTGGCGTGTTGTTTGCCGAAAATCATTTCTTCCGCAATGCCACCCGCCAAATATATCTTGATTTTTTTAACCAAATTTTCTTTCGTTTCGTGGATTTGGTGCGGGAAAGTAAAGCCTCCAGCGTAACTGCTCGCCACTTTGCTCTTCAGTTGCAGAGGAGCAAGCCCCATCAAAACCATGTACGCTACAGCGTGTCCGCACTCGTGTACGCTTATACTCGCTACAGTATCTTGTACGTTGTCTTCGCGGATTTTGTCGATGCGTCCCACATAAGGAATTTCGATTTTGTCCTTGCCTATGGTAGCCAAGATTTTGCTGTGCGGGTGGTCGTAGCTTACGCTTATGTTCTTGTGTCCACCCATCAAAGCCGTATAAAAGAATTTCGACAAATTGGCTTCGAGTATATCAATGATACTGCTGAAAACAGGGCGCACACCTTGCACAGGAAACACGCCATTTCTATACACAAGTTCGTTGATACTTTCGTCTATAGTGAGGGTTATTTCCAAACGCTCTTGCGTACTTTTGATGATGCGCTCTATTTCTTTTCTAATCAATTTTTCAAAATCTTCTTTGCGCAAACTGTTGTAAATCAAGTGAATATTGCCAAACCTTGCCACTTGTTCGGGGCGGAACTTGCGACTAAGCGAGTTTTTAATATCCACTAAAGTTATCTTTTTAGTAAAGGCGTGGAAAATATCCGCGTCTATATCCGCCTCGCTTGTTTCGCCTGACATGGAAAAGGCTTCATCTAAGTTTCCACTGATGAGAATAAGCGTTTTGGAATAATCTATAGGTTCGTATATCTTCTTTTTCTTCTTTGCTTGCACGATAAGGTCTATCATCTCGCCTTCCGTAATGTCGGTCATGTCGTCCAAAGGCGTTTGCAAGCCGAGCATTTTTTGGAGTTCGCGGGCTTCCCACAAGCTCAAAAGCGGGTTTTCATCATTGGCTTCTATCTCCTCGCCTTTCGCTTTTCGGCGGGCTTGTTCTTTCCTGCGTGCCAAGAAATTGAATAAATAATAATCCAAATCTTCTTTTGATTTTTTGGATAATCTGCCATCACTCAACAGCTCCCAAAAGTCCATGTATTTGGTTTGGGCAATGGGTGCGCCATCGCTGTCTAAGGTATTGAAGCGTTGAATTTCATCGAACAAGATGATAGAAGGTTTTTCGTCTGCCAAGCCATGATTTTCCATAATGCTCGCCACCGAATTTTCCCACGAAGTATTGTCCACGTTGCTCAATTCCACCTCTGCGAAGCGGTCTTGGTAGTCCAAACACTTCACGAGTTTTCGCACAAGGTCAGTCTTGCCTACCCCTGTCATGCCCCACAAGTTCACGATAACGGGGCGTGTCAAGATGTCGGGCATCAAATACCAAATTTGGATATAATCCAACAAATCATCAATGATATTGTCTATGCCTATGAATTGCGCCTTCAGGAAAGTTCGTGCTGACTCTATCGTCTGTTTTTTTTGCTCTATGAGCTTGAGGTCTATTTGTACCATGAGTGTTTTTTTTTAGTCATATAAACCCGCAAAGATTATTTCTTTGCGGGTTGTTGGGGTTGATTTATTTTGTAGCCTCTGCCTCTGTAGCGTAGGCTTTAGCCTGCGAGTTATAGCAAATGCACAGGCTTTAAAATGCGCAGGCTGAAGCCTACGCTACAGGTTTGTTTACCACTCTATTTCAGGCAAGTTGTGTTCGCGTAGGTAAGCATTGGCTTGGCTGAAGTGCTTGTTGCCCATGAAGGCATTGCCCGCCATAGGCGAAGGGTGCGCCGCTTCCAGCACGAGATGTTTGGTTGTGTCAATCATCGCGCCCTTTTTCTTGGCATACGCTCCCCAAAGCATGAACACCAAATGTTCTTTTTCCTCTGCCAAAATCCGTACTACTGCATCTGTAAAAGTTTCCCAACCTTTGTTTTGATGCGAACCCGCCTGTCCTGCGCGTACTGTGAGCGTAGCGTTCAGGAGCATAACGCCCTGCGAAGCCCAACGCTCCAAATTGCCCGTTTTCGGAACAGACTTGCCTACGTCATCTTTGATTTCTTTGAAAATATTGAGCAAAGAAGGCGGAACGCGCACGCCATCAGCCACCGAAAAACAAAGCCCGTTTGCCTGTCCCGCGCCATGATACGGGTCTTGCCCCAAAATTACCACCTTCGCATCATCAAAAGAGCATTTGTCAAAGGCATTGAAAATCAGGTTGGCGGGTGGGTAGATACTTTGTTCTTGGTATTCCTTGCGCACAAAGTCCGTTAATTGTGTGAAATAGGGTTTCTCAAATTCGGGTTGAAGGCGAGCCTTCCAAGATTCGGCAATTTTTACGTCCATACGAAGAGAGTCATTTTTTGCCCAAAAATACTATTTTTTGCGGAAAACTCCAAATACAACCCGTTTCATGTCGCTTTTTTTCCAAAAAAACTACTCGCCTACCAATGCCTGAAAGTCCGCGTCTAACGTTGTTCATAAAAAAAACTAATGCAGATGTTTTTGTAGGGGCAACCCTTGTGGTTGCCCTTTTTCGTGCCTAAATATTGATTTTCCACGAAAATGTGTATTGTTCACAAGGGCAACCACAAGGGATTGCCCCTACTTTAGCGTTTAATCTACCAACGCCTGAAAGTCTGCGTCTTGCCATAGCCATTCGATGTCCTTATCTTTTGGGGCTTTTGTTTTCCATTCAGGATTTAGCTCTATAGCTTGCTGTAGGTAGGCAAGAGCTTGTGATTTGTTTTGTTGTTGGCTGTGTAGGCAGGCAAGGTTGAAAATAGCATTATTATGTTTTGGATTGATGGCTATAGCTTTTTCAAAACATTCTAGGGCTTTATCATAGTTTTTCTGTTTTAAGTAAGTATATCCCATATTATCCCATGCTTCATAGTAGTCAGGTTTAATAGCTATCGCTTTTTGGTAGGCTTCGATGGCTTGAGGGTAGTCTGGTAAATCATCATACACAACTCCCAAATTATTCCATGCCTCATGTTTGTCAGGTTTGATAACTATTGCTTTCTGATACGCTTCGATGGCTTGTGAATAGTCTTGTAAATTGTAATAGCCAAGCCCCAAATTATGCCATGCATCATCGTAGTCAGGTTCAATAGCTATCGCTCTTTGGTACGCTTCGATAGCTTGAGGGTAATCTCGTAAATAGTAATGCACAGCTCCCAAATTATTCCATGCCTGATTGTTGTTAGGTTCGATAGCTACACCTTTCAGATAATTCTCTTTAGCATTTTCATAGTCTTTAAGAATGTGATATGTATATGCTAAATCGAAGTGCGCCTCTGCATTGTAAGGTTCTTCTTGGGTTTTTACTATGTATTCGGGTATCATTTTCTCACCTACAATCTTGCTGATGCTTACTTCATTGTTTTCGTTCATTTCTTCTAAAAAATCTAACGCAATATTTTCAAACTTTTTAAGATAACTACTTTCTCTTAACCTTTTTGCCTCTTTTTTGAAATATACTTTTTCACCCATAAAACAGGCAAGATATAAGGCTTGCGGTTGCCTTGTTTTACATAATTTGAGCCTATAATGCGGTCTGCCATTTCCTTCGCGCCTATGAAATTTTGCGTATTGGGTGCAATGACAAAAATATTCATGTCGGGCATCATTACATTGCAGATACCCGAATAATCGTTCTGTCCTGTTCGGCTGTCTATGAACACATAATCGTAATGGGTTCTCTTTTTTAGTTCATCTTTCAGCCAGCCTAAATAAATATTGCCTTTTTGATTATCATAAAAATCTAACCAATCGAAGTTATTGATGCGTGCATGGTAGCCCTTTTCGTAGCGCGTGGCAGGCAAGAGGTCAATCTTGCCTCCATTTTCGTTGCGGAGCATATTCGTGATGTAGCCGTTTTCTTCAGTCGGAAAAATCAAATCTTCAGCCCCCAAAGGCTCTTTCTCTGTAGCTTGTTGGAGTTGCTCGACATAATACTCGCAAAGGTCTATCAAACCTTCAGACGTTACCTCTTCGTTGGTTTGTTTGAAATAAAAATGCAGTCCAGGGGCTTCTAAGTCCCAATCAATCAACAAGACTTTGCGCTTGCGATAATGGCACAAATACGCGGCTAAGTTCGCCAACAAATGCGTCCTTCCCACGCCTCCTTTGTATGAATAAAAAGTATAAATCATAGGTATATTGGTATTTGCTTTCTGTAGCGTACCCTTTCTAGGGTGCGCACCCTAGAAAGGGTACGCTACAGCATTTTCAATATTAATTTTAAACCAAAACATCAATCATTAGAAGTCTTGACTATTTCCAGAATCTAACTTTTTGAGTTTGTTTGTAATAGGCATCATTCTACCCACGCCCAAATGATAATGCGCAATATTGGCAAGCCTTCGGAAAAAGTCGGCTTTCGAATGTACTTCGAGTTCCACTTGCACCAAGCCATGATAGTGATTACTCACAAAATCCTTCAAGTTCTCATGAAATTCCCCCATACTTTCTGAAAGTGTAGGGAAAATATCAGCTTGTAACTTCTTTGCATACGCTACGGCATCATCAGACAAATTTTGTTGTAAAGGTAAGATACAACCACCTACATTAAAATCATCGAAAACCTTAGCTAAAGTCGCATTGCGTGTATGGTCAAGTGCAAAACTATCTGCTACTAATATTGTATTTTTGCATCGAATTTTTAACGTTTTTGTATGTTTTTCAACAAGGTAGTTTTGCCACGTATGCACCCCTGCGAAGCCCACTTCGAGTTGATAGCCCGTTTTTTCTTGAAACTCCTTGAGCAAGTCCGTTATGTCTTTCTCGCCTGCGAATGGTCGCCAATACTCCAGCGCGAAGCTATAATGCCGTTCTATTTCTTCAAAATGAGTAGGCAAGATTTTTTGCATAGCCCCTGCCGTTTCTGTTATAACCAAAATGCGCAAAGGTTCGTTGCTTGCCTGAAAAAAAGCCTGCACCAACGCCTCATTATCCACATAAAAATTTGCCTTGCCTGCCTGAATAGTACAACCACGCAAAACAGCTTGGTTAAAATTAGCCGTTCCGATAGTATGAATGTTGTATATTTGTTCGCCAAATTGTTTTAAAATAGGTTCTTGCCTACCCTTCAACAATTCGAGGATAATGTTCATTTGTGCCTTGTGTTCTTCGCAAAAAGCCTTTATTTCGGCAGAGTTTTGTGTATTGATAGTGATGGTACTATTGTTTGTGCCTTGCACCACAATATTGTTATCGCCGTTTACGCTTATGTCGTTGATGTTTTCTATAGCCATACGCTTTGTTTGTTTGTTTTAGATATTCCATTTTTCTACAAAATGGAATATCTATAGCATCTATCGCTTAGTGCATATCTATCTCAAACTGCGCCAAGTCCACGAACTCCTGCACACGCTTCTGCACCATTTCGTCAGTCAGCGTTTCGAGGGCTTCAGTGCCAAACTTGCCTACACAATGCGAAGCCATCACAGAGGCATAAATCAAAGCACACTTCATGTTCTCAAAACTAATATCATCAGTTTTAGCCAAATAGCCTATGAAGCCACCCGCGAAAGTATCTCCCGCGCCTGTGGGGTCGAACACTTCTTCCAAAGGCAAGGCAGGAGCAAAGAAAATTTGGTCTTGTGAGAACAACAACGCGCCATGCTCACCTTTTTTGATGATAAGAATTTTGGGACCCATTGCCATGATTTTTTTCGCCGCCTTCACGAGAGAATACTCGCCTGAAAGTTGGCGTGCTTCTTCGTCATTGATAGACAGCGCGTCCACCATTTGCAACGTAACTTTGAGGTCGTCCATTGCCACTTCCATCCAGAAGTTCATGGTGTCCATCAAAATAAACTTAGGGCGTTTTTTCAAGCGTTCAATCACAGTTTGTTGAATTTTAGGCGTGAGGTTGCCCAAAATCAAATATTTGGTGTCTTGGTAGCTTTCAGGAATGATGGGGTCGAAGTCCGCCAATACATTCAATTCCGTAACCAATGTATCACGCGAGTTCAAATCCATGTGATACTTGCCTTTCCAATAAAAAGATTTTTCGTCTTGTTTGATTTGCAAGCCTTCCGTATTCACGCCATGCTCGTTCATCATCTTGATTTTGTCCGCAGGAAAGTCGCCACCTACTACACTCACCAATTTCACTTTGTCCGTAAAGAACGAAGAAGACAAAGAAATGAACGTGCCAGAGCCACCTATGGTGCGCTCCACACTGCCAAAAGGGGTTTCGATACCATCGAAAGCCACCGAACCCACTACGAGTAAAGACATATTTTGTTGATTTATTGAGTATTGAATTGTTGAGTTACTGAACTATTACTTGCCTACTATTGTGTTGCAGGAATGAGTTTGTGCAAAGTTAGCACTTTTTTGTTGTTTGCAATAACTACGTAAGACTTTTTACCATTTGCGTCCCCGCGCTCAATAGCACTTCATAGACCGCCTTTTTTTGGTTGTGTCCCGAAAATTTGCTTTGCCAATTCCCCAATTTCTTCAGGCGCAAGGCACGTAATTCTTCAGGCAAGGGCGCGTCAAACCACGTGGTACTGATGGACATTTGCTCCAAATGAGGCAAATCCACCAACGAAGTAGGCAAGGTAGGCAAGCGCAAACCTTCGAGAACCAATGTATGCAAGCTCTTTAGCTCGCCTACATGGGCGGGAATTTCGCGGATTCTATGTAGGTTGTTCAGGTGCAACACTTGCAGTTTTTGTAAATTTGTGATAGCAGGAGGCAAGCTCGATATATTTTTGCAATAACACAATTCCAAAAACTCCAAATTTTCCAACATGACGATAGCGTCCATCTTGTCGGGTTCGGAATTGACGAAGCGAAAACGCAACTTTTTCAGGTTCTTCATTTGGCGCAAAACGTCTTTTGTATGATACAATTTTTCGCAACTATCTATCTTCAGTACCTCCAATTTAGGCAGGCGAGCCAAACACGCAGGCAAGGCTTCCATTTCGCTAAATTTGTCTATTTCAAGCTCTTGCAAGTTTGTTAAACCGTCAAAAATAGCCTCTAAGTTTGTGCCACTGTATTTTGAAACAAACAAAGTCCGCAAGTTGGCAAGCTGTCCAAACGAGTCAGGCAAGCCTTTGAAGGAGTCTTTGCACCAAAGCGTTACTTTTTGCAGGTTTTGCAACTTGCCTACCGAGTCGGGAATTTTATCAAACTCGCCTGAAAGATACAAGGTTTCCAATGTTTTTAGGTTACCTATTTCAGCAGGCAAGCTATTTGCCCTTGTTAATTTCAACCGCTTGATTTTATCCAAAAAGTGCAAGTTTTCAGGTTTTGTAATCTTGCTACTTCCGACAGTCAAATCTTGCAAAGGGTTCGCTTTCTGCAAATCGACCACAAACTCTCGGCAGTCTATCGCTACCTTCAGCGTAGGCGAGGCAGGCAAGCAAGAAGCCTTGCCTACCAATTTAATCAGTTCTTTAGCCGCAAAATTTTCTATTTTCAACTCCTTCAAATGCACCAACTTAGCCAAACTCGTAGGCAAGGATTCGAGATTGAGCGCGTTGCCAATAGAAAGCATTTCGAGATTTTGTAGCTCGCCTATTTTCTCGCTGATGCGAACAAAATCGCCTCCAATCATAAGTTTGCGCAGGTTTTTCAATTCCGAAATCTTGTCAGGCACTTCGCTTAGGCTTTGCGTAGCACTCATACTCAACTCTTCGAGGTGGGCAAACAAATGCACATTTTCCCAAAAGAAATTCCAAATATTGGGTTCATCAAGGCGGAAACGTTTTAGGTTTGAAACCATTGCCGAATTGGTTTGGATTTGCATATTGGTCATATTGTGGAAACCAATATTTTCTAAGGCAGGCAAGGCAAGAATTTCTACAGGAATTTGCAGGTCGGTTATCGTGCCTAATTTTATTTCTTGCAGGTTGGTTAGCTCGCTTACTGAGGCGGGGAGTTCTTGCAACGCGCCCATGACGTGAATTTCCAATTTCTGCAAATTCTTGAGCTTGCCTATAGAGGCAGGCAAGTATTTTAAGTTTGGAAAACGCCCTATGCGCAAATGCTCCAAATTGTCTAAACCCTCGAAAAAGTCATCAGGCAAACTATCTTGTGCGAAATAATACAAGTCCAATTTTTTCAAGTTTTTAAGTTTGCGCAAACTTTTGGTGAAGGTAATGGCAGGGTTGATGTTGTCGTAATAGGCTGTCCCCTTCAAATCTAATTCTTCTAAAGTTTCTATTTCAAAAACTTCATCAGGCATAGCAGACATATAACCCAACTTTACTTCTAACTTTTTCAGGGCAGGCAAGCGCGTAATGAAAGCAGGAAAGGCAGTCAGACGCTCCAATTCTACCTCCTCCAAATGCACAAGTGTTTCCAAAAATTCAGGCAAGACATTAATTTTGGCATAAGAAGGCACAGAAAATTCGGTAAGGCTTGTGAGGCGTGCCAAACCTTCGGGGATAGCGTCCCATTTGTCCGAAACGTGAAAATGACCAGAAACAAAGCCCGCCATTTGATACATTTTATCCAAATCTAAGGTAGGCGAGATTTCACCATACACGAACAACGTTTCCATGACAGTATGGGCGTTGTACTTGGTTTTGTTGGGAAATTTCTTGCGTTTTTTGTACGCCTTGCCTACAGTGGCATCAAAGTTTTTGGCTAAAATCTCGCCTATTTCTTGTTGTAGGGCAGTGTCTTCTGTAAACTTTCCTATCAAAAAAAGTTCTTCACAAAAGGCTTGCGGGAACGCTTCGCTGTTTTTGATGTCAGCATAAAACGCTTCTACTTGGTTTCGGTCAAAAGTCATCATACAGTTTGCAAGTTACGGATAGTTACAAGAAAAAGCAAGACCTTTGTTTTATTTCCCAAACTTGCCTATCTTTGCAACTATGAACATTGCCCTTATCACTGGTTCAGCGGGCTTGATAGGAAGCCAAGCCGTTGAGTTTTTTTCTCAAAAATTTGACCTTATCATAGGCATTGACAACAATTACCGCGCTTATTTCTTTGGCGAGAATGCCTCTGTAGAGTGGAATCGTCAGCGCATAGAGCGCGAAACGCCCAATTACAAACATTATGTGGCAGACATTCGCCACTACCAAGACCTCGAAAAGATTTTCCTCGAATATGCGCAAGACATCAAGCTCATAGTGCATACTGCCGCACAACCCAGCCACGACTGGGCAGCGAAAGAGCCTATCACGGACTTTACGGTCAATGCAAACGGCACGCTCAATTTGCTCGAACTGACTCGCCTACACTGCCCTAAAGCGGTGTTTATTTTCACTTCTACGAACAAAGTCTATGGCGACACGCCTAATTACTTGCCTTTGGTGGAGTTGGAAAACCGTTGGGAGATTGCAGAAAGTCATGCGTATTATAAAAATGGCATTGATGAACTGATGAGCATTGACCAAACGAAACACTCTTTGTTTGGAGCTTCAAAAGTGGCGGCAGATATTTTGGCGCAAGAATACGGCAAGTATTTTGACATGAATGTGGGCGTATTTCGTGGCGGTTGCCTCACAGGTCCGAAACATTCAGGAACACAGTTGCATGGTTTCCTTGCCTACCTCATGAAGTGCGCTATCACAGGCGACCACTACACCATTTTTGGGTACAAAGGCAAGCAAGTACGCGACAATATCCACAGCTGGGACTTGGTGAATATGTTTTGGCATTTCTACCAAAACCCCAAACAAGGCGAAGTCTATAATGCAGGCGGAGGGCGTTTTGCCAACTGCTCTATGCAAGAGGCTATGACTGTTTGTGAGAAAATCACAGGCAACAAAATGAACTTCAGCTATGCTGAAACCAACCGCATAGGCGACCACATTTGGTGGATTTCTGACGTTTCAAAGTTCAAACAGCATTATCCTGATTGGAATTGGCAGTACGACCTCGAAACTACTTTGACAGAAATGTTCAACGAAATGAAAAAAAGGGTGTAATCGCCACATACCATGAAAAAAACTATAGTGCTTGTAGGCATTACTACGGTGGGGCATCACACAGCGTTTATGCGTTTATTTGTCGACACCTTGTTGGGCTTGGGCTATCGTGTGTTGGTGCTTTTTCCTGAAGAAGCTCCTATCAAAGACTGGGTTATGGAGCATCGCCCACAAGACATGCAAGATTTGCTTTACTATCCTTACAAAGAACCTACTTTCCAAGTAAAAAATTGGGGTAGGTTCAATGAAGCCTTTGCGATGCGTAAAAAATGGCTCGACTTGGCACGAACCATACGCAAGGCACAAAAGGCGCATCATGTAAACATAGATTTTGTGTATTTTACGTGGATAGACACCTACATTGCCAATTATTTGCACCCTGTTTTGGTCAATACAGTTTTTCCATATCCTTGGTCAGGCTTGTATTTCCACCCACGCCATTATCGTTTTCAGGCAAGCACCTTGCAAGATAAAATAAGCCTTTCAGATGTGGATATTGTCTTTACGTCTAAGAATTGCCATAATATGACTATTCATGATGAGGGCATTATTGCCAAATTTGAGAAGCGGACAGGCAAGCGTGCCATTTTGTTTCCTGAAATTGCCGATGATACCGCACCCAATTTGCAACTCCCTGCTATACAAGAAATTCAGGCAAGGGCAAAGGGGCGTACTATAGTAGTGATTGCAGGCATTGTTGATAAAAGTAAACGCTTGGCGGACTTTATCGCACTTTCCAAAATGGTAGAGCAAGATAAATTTTTCTTTGTCATGGCAGGTCCCATCAATACCAAACATTACAACCCTGAACAACAACGCGCCATACAAGCCTTTTTAGACAGTAAGCCCGAAAATTGTTTTATTTACAACCAATATGTCAAAGAAGGCGAGGAATTTAATTCGTTTATTGCCGTTTCAGATATTATTTTCTTGATATACGACAACTTCCCAAGTTCCAGCAATCGCTTGACTAAAGGGGCTATTTTCAAAAAATATATCCTCACACAAAACCGCTTCTGCACAGGCGAGGACGTGGAAAAATACGGACTCGGACTCACAGTAGAAGAGGGCAACTTGCCTGCCGCCTTAGATGCCCTGAACAAATTGCGCCACAAAATCCTGCATGAACCCTTCCCCACCACACAGTTCGAAGCCTACCGCGAACTACATAGCGTAGGCAAGCTAAAGGAAAGGTTTATAGAGGTGTTGGAAAAGGTTTGATGCTCATGCAAACGCCTTAACCCACCCATTCACTCCCTCGCTCATTCACTCCCATGAAAGCTACTACTTCCCACATTATGATGATTCGCCCTGTCCGTTTTGACTTCAACACGCAAACGGCAGAAAGCAACTCCTTCCAAGATGCGACGGCAAGGGCAGACGCGCAAAGTACGCAACACCAAGCCCTTGCCGAGTTCGATAACTTCGTAACGCTCTTGCGCAACGAAGGCGTGAATGTTTGGGTATTTGACGACACACCCGAACCACACACACCCGACTCCATTTTTCCCAATAATTGGGTGTCGTTTCACGAAGAAGGCACTGTAGTTTTGTACCCTATGTATGCGCCAAACCGCCGTTTGGAGCGTAGGCAAGACATCATCGAGCATCTCAAGCAAAATTTTAACATCACAACAGTAGATGATTTGTCGAGCTACGAAGCCGAAAATTTGTTTCTCGAAGGCACAGGCAGTCTAATTCTTGACCGCGTGCAAAAAGTGGCATACATTTGTTTGTCGCCTCGTGCAGATGCGAAATTGATACATGCTTTTGGCGAAAAGTACGGCTACAAAATGTGCGTGTTTGATGCACTCGACAGGGCAGGCAAGCCTATTTACCACACCAACGTAGTAATGTGTTTGGGCAGTACCTTTGCCGTGATATGCCTTGAGTGTATTCCTGAAACAGAGCGTAGCAAAGTAAAATCTTTCCTCACGCAGGCAGGCAAGGAAATCGTATCTATTTCCATGAAGCAATTAGAAAATTTTGCGGGCAATATGCTACACATCAACAACGAACAAGGCGAAAGCCTGTTGGTTATGTCGGAAAGAGCCTATCAAGCCCTCACAAACGAACAAATCAAAACGCTTTCTGACCATGCGCGTTTGGTGCATAGCCCCTTGACAACCATCGAGAACAACGGAGGCGGAAGCGCGAGATGCATGATGGCAGAGGTTTTCTTGCCTACCAAATAACCGAAAAAAAGTAGCCCATTGTTTGGAAATTTGCCAACAATGGGCTACCTTTGTTTTAAAATTACGGAACAAATTTGTATGATAAAAAACTTTATGCAAAAAATTGGGGACATATTCAAAAACACCCAAAAAACCGAAAAAAAAATAGTTGTTTTGGGCTACTCTGGCGTAGGCAAGACGCAATTTATCTACTCGCTCATAGACGAATTGCGCGAAAAGCGTGTGCGTGCAAGTAGCGTTGTAGAACAAGATTACAAGGTAAACACAAGCAAATCGCCTATACTCCTGCTCGATACAGTGGGGCAAACTATAGAAGATACCAACGAAACATTGGAGGATTTATTGGAAAAAGACAAAGTAGAAGGTATTATCAACGTAGTAAGCTACGGCTATGTGGCTAATTATCGCCAAATACGCAAAGAAGATATTTTGAATGGCAGTTTTTTTACCACCGCAAGAGATGCCGAATTAGAACATTTGGACGTTTGGCTACCCACGCTTAGCTCCAAAAGACCTGTCAATTGGATAGTAACCCTTATCAATCAAGCTGATATTTGGTATCACGAAAGAGAGCAAGTCCTCCCCTACTATCAAGGAAAATTTAGTTTATACCAAACCCAATTCGAAAGAAAATTAAAATTAGCCTGTAAGCATATCGTGTTGCCTTATTCTTCTATTTTAGAACTGTATTTAGATGAATATGCCAATGACCCCGATTTTAACGGAAAATACCCTATCCAAATAGGCACAAGCAAAAAAAATGAATTGCAGGATAATTTTTTGACAGTTTTGTCACAACTTATTTCCAACAACGCGCCTATATGAAACCCAATACGTATTTATTAGAGGACGACTTCAAGGAATTAGAACGCATACTGCGCGATGGCACTACTCCACAAGATTGGGAGCATGCCAAAATGTTGTATTTTTTCATCAATACCAAAATTCAAAACTCCCGCTTCTCGCCTGAACCCTATCAAATAACGCCCCAACAAGAACACATCTTAGAAACCTACCGACAGCAAAAGAAAGCTGAACACCCTATAATCGATGAAAAAGTACCTTTATCGCTTTTATCGAAAGTGCTTCTTATATCTTTTGTAGCGATATTTTTGATAGGTTCGATTATCGCTTATATAGCCTATACACGCATCACGCCAGATGAGAAAGTAATAGCAGATGCTGAAAAAGCCTTAAAAACCTTGCCTGATAGCTCTAAATTTGGTGTGTTAAGCGTTGATACCCTACAAAAAATTAAAAAAGAACTAACTGCCCAAATAAATATTTACAAAGAAAAGCCTACAGAAGAAAACAAGGAAAAATTAGAGGAAAAATTGATAGCCTCGAAATCATTGGTATATAGTATTGCTACGCTCAAAACAACTTCAATAGCTTCCTTGTTTTTGTACTATGAAGAAAACGAAGAAGATGCGTTTGTTTTGATGGAAAATAACGCGAAATATGACCTCCAAAAAGCAAAAAAGATTTACATAAAATTTCTTAATACATTTGACAAAAAAGAAAAAGTAAGTTTTTCATATACTATACTCAATCAAAAAACACCTAAAATAAAACGCGATATAACAGACAATCGTTTAGATGTTACAGAAATAATCAAAGACTACAAAAAAGGCTATTACACAATACGCATATACATTAAAAAAGACAATAAGCAAGAATTAGTAAAAGAAATAAACTTTACACTTTATTAAGATGTTCAAACCCGAACTCAAAAGCAAGGTAGGCGAGGACATCTCTATCTTGCTTCAGTTGGACAATCACGCCCCAAGCTACATTTGTGAGTGTGGAGATGCCAGCCTGCTGACTGTGAAGGACTGCCAAAATACGGAAGCTATTTTTGTGAGTCATACGCACATCGACCATTTTATTCATTTCGACACCATTTTGAGGCATCAAATCGGGGTAGGCAAGCGTGTTGTTATCTGCGGTCCCGCTCCGCTTATCGAACAAGCGCAAGCCAAAATAAAAGGCTATACTTGGAATTTGATTGATGCCAAGGCGATTGAGTATGAAATTCGAGAAATCATAGACGCGCAAACCATTCGAAAGTGTGTCTTGCGCCCTCCGTTTTGGCACATCGAAGAAGTAGAAACACTGCAAAGTGCAGTTATCTATAGCAATGAGCGTTTTTCGGTGCAGTTTACAGCATTAGACCATAAAATCCCTTCTATTGCGTACTTGTTTCGAGAAAAAGATAGCTACAATATTGACTTGAGCCAAAGCGAATTGAAAGGCGGAAATTGGGTAAAAATCCTCAAAAATGCCTTCGAAACGCAATCCGAAAATACAGAAATTGACGTGGCAGGCAAGACATACAAAGCGCGCGAGTTGTTTTACCTCATCAACACCAAAAAGGGTGACACCTTAGGCATCATCATGGATCATGCCGCGCATGAAGCCAATCACACGAAAATCAAAGCCTTGTTTTCGGGTTGTCAAAAGGTATTTATCGAGTGTTTTTACAAGGCTTCGGATAAGGAATCGGCACAGCAAAATTTTCATAGTTATTCCGAACAATCAGGCAAGATTATGCGCGAATGTGGCGTAAAAGAGGCTATTCCCGTTCATTTTTCGCGCAAATATGACGAAAACGACATAGCCGAAATAGTAGCCGAGTTCAACGCTTCTTTCTCGCCTGCTATTTAGCTTTCCATTTTTTCAATCAACTGTTTCAACGCATTTTGCATTCGAGTAGCCTTGCTTTCGTTTTCTAAGGCGATAGGCTGTGCTTTTCGGTCTTCGCAATGCTGGGCAGTGCATCTCTCACACGCCACGCCCACACGTCGAACAGGAATATTCTTGTCTTGCCAAAACTTCACTTTCTGTTTGAAAACATCATTTACCAAAAAGCCAATCGTAACGCTCATGTTCGTGTTGGGTGTAGGCGAGATAGTGGAAGCCAACGAAATGCACAAATACTCATTCGAGGAGTCGTAATATTGCGAAATTTGCGCCTCGCAGAGCGTCCCTTGAAAGTTGTCACTTGCCTGCCTTGCCTCCAAACTTTTCAGGCTATTGAGCGAAATCCACCTGCGACAATAATGTTCGTTCATCATCACGCCATGCGGATTGTAAAGCCCCGCCAAATGCAGTTCTTTGTTGAGCTGATAGTCGTCTTCTGCCTTTTCCTTGTAGAAGCGTAAGAAAAACAAGTTTTGTATGCCAAAAAAACGAGGCATTAAGTTCGTCAAGCGGTGCATCAACATTTCAGGCGTGGCATCATAATCTTGCATCAATTTGATAAAACTTTCGGGTTGCCAAGTTGGGCGGTTAAAAATTTCAGTCAAATCTTTTAAAAAAGCATCACGAGGCATCAACAACGCCGCCGAAAAATAAGAGGCTTCAAAATTATGCTTCACTTCATTGAACGAATCGACCTTTATCCACGAAAAAGTATAAGGGCGTGGCGACAATTTCATATACAAATAGCCCAATTCGCGCCCCAATGTAAAGCGTTTTTGGGCAGTGCTAAGGGCAGGATTAAGCAACAATGTAGGCTGTTTATTAGGCAAAAGTACGGAACGAAGGCTTTTTAGTTCGGGGTGGGTAGGCAAGGTTTCCTCATCTATACTATAGCTATATTTGTTTTTCAAAATACCCAACAGCGTATCCAAGTCAGGCGTTTCATCAGGCGCGAGCAGGCAAGCTTGCCTACACGCCTCTACTGCCTTTTCTATGTCCTCAAAATAATTGTCGTGCATTTCTTGGTAAGCCCGCAAAACGGATTGATAAAAATTTTCTACCCGCATATCGTAGTGCCTTGCTATTTCCATGAGCGTACTCACAAGCGCGTTGAGTTTTACAGGCGAGTTAGCTACTGTTTCCAACAAATCGTGAGGCTCTAACCCAAACACATCAAAGGGCAACAGGCGCAACCAATCCGAATGTATCAAATCTGCCAAAGGTGCTAAATGCTCGTCTAACTGCAACGAAACCAAAGAATCATACGTAACGCCCAAGACCTTTGCTAAAGAAGCAATTTTATTTGCCTTTGGATACTTTTTTCCTTTTTCAATTTCATTTAGGTAAGACACCGACTTGGCGCACCTTCAGTCCGAGTATCAAGCGAATGTTCTCCTCGCTTATGGTCGTGTTGTTCATAGTTTCTTTTTGTTGGGAACAAATATAGGATAAAAAATAGACTTCACACCTCTTGCGGTTGGTGTGCGTAAACAATCGATTGCATTTCTGTTTTGAAACAAAACAGTAACATTCCAATAACTTTTTTGATTTTTCAAAGATAATGAAACTTTTTTACATTCAGCGAAGTATAGCAAATAAAATATTTTTCTTTTTTAGCGAAATTTCGCTATTTATTCAAATTTCGTTTTTATCTTTGCATATCCTAATTCAAAACCCCTCAAGTATGACTCAAGAAATGATTGCCTTGCCTACTGCCACCATCAAGGGCGAAGTGAAAGACCACTACCTCGACATACTCACGCCAGAGGCATTGGCTTTTGTGGCGCAACTGCACCAGCAGTTCAGCACCCAGCGCAAAAGGCTATTGGAAAAACGCCAAAAGGTGCAAGAGGCTATTCATAAAGGCATCTTGCCTACTTTCCTACCCGAAACCCAACACATCAGAGAAGGGAATTGGCAGGCAAGCCCCGTACCTGCTGACATTCAAGACAGGCGCACCGAAATAACGGGACCCGTAGAGCGCAAAATGATTATCAATGCGCTGAACTCTGGCGCGAAGGTATTTATGGCTGATTTTGAGGATTCGAACTCGCCTACTTTGGAGAACTGCATCGAGGGGCAAATCAATTTGCGTGATGCCATTCGCCATAACATCGATTTTACTACGCCACAAGGCAAAACTTATACACTTGACGAAAAACACGCGGTTTTGATGGTACGCCCTCGCGGTTGGCACTTGGTTGATAAGCATATTTGGGTAGATGATGAACCTATTTCAGCAGGTATTCTGGACGTAGGTTTGTATTGTTTCCACAATGCGCAAGCTCTCATAGCACAAGGCACTGCCCCTTATTTCTACTTGCCTAAAATGGAAAGTCATTTGGAGGCGAGGCTGTGGAACGATATTTTTGTGGCTATTCAGGCAAGTTTGGGTATTCCGCAAGGCACTATCAAGGCTACAGTTTTGATAGAAACGATTTTGGCTTCTTTCGAAATGGAGGAAATCATTTACGAACTGCGCGAACACATGGCAGGCTTGAACGCGGGGCGTTGGGATTATATCTTCAGTGCTATCAAAAAATTTATTCAATATTCCGATAAAATCTTTCCTGACCGCGTGCAAATCACGATGGCAGTGCCTTTTATGCGTGCTTATACCAAATTGTTGGTGAAGACGTGCCACAAGCGCAACGTCCATGCTATAGGCGGTATGGCGGCATTCATACCCAGCAGGAAAGACGAAGAAGTGAACAAAAATGCTTTTGCGAAAGTGAAAGCAGACAAAGAAGCGGAGGCAAGTTTGGGCTTCGATGGCACGTGGGTAGCACACCCCGACCTCGTGCCTGTAGCTATGGAAATTTTCGACAAGGCTTTAGGCGAGAACAAGAACCAAAAAGCAGAAACTTTCAGCCGACACTATGCAGTGGACGCTTACGACTTGCTCAATTTCGCCATCGAAGGAGGCAAGGTTACTGAAGCGGGTTTTCGCTTGAATATCAATGTGGGCATTCTATACATCGAGTCTTGGCTCATGGGCGTAGGCGCGGCAGCAATTTACAACTTGATGGAAGACGCGGCAACTGCCGAAATTTCCCGCGCCCAATTATGGCAATGGATACACCACGATAATGTTTGGTTAGACAACGGCACGCCTGTTACGGCTTCTTTGTACAGACAATATTTGCCTGAAGAGTTAGCCAAAATCAAAACGTATGTAGGCGAGCTTCGCTATGAAGCAGGCAAGTTCGACCAAGCCGTACAATTATTCAATGAGTTGGTACTCTCGCCTACGTTTTCCGAATTTCTCACGCTCAAAAGTTACGATTTTATATAGTATTTCTCTAAATTTTTACGCAGGCGAGCCGCCTACGTTACAAACCAACCCTTTCCATTTTAATCCTCATGAAAAGTCAAGAAAAACAAGCCAAAGTACACGCCCTTATCGCTGATTGGAGCAAAAACCCTCGTTGGACAGGCATCGAAAGACCTTATACTGCCGAAGATGTAGTGAGTTTGCAAGGTTCTTATCGCATAGATTATAGCATTGCGCGTATGGGCGCGGAACGTCTTTGGAAGTTGCTCCAAGAGAAAGAATATGTGTCTGCTTTGGGAGCTATGACAGGAAACCAAGCTATCCAAGAAGTGCAAGCGGGCTTGCAAGCTATTTATTTGAGTGGCTGGCAAGTAGCGGCAGATGCCAATGGTTCTGGGCAAATGTACCCCGACCAAAGCCTTTACCCTGCGGACTCTGTGCCAAAAGTAGTAGAACGCATCAATCACGCCCTTTTGCGTGCAGATGAAATAGCTACTTTGCAAGGCGACAATGCAGTACATTGGCTCGCGCCCATCGTGGCAGATGCTGAAGCAGGTTTTGGTGGCAATTTGAATGCGTTTGAATTGATGAAGGCTATGATTCGTGCAGGCGCGGCGGGTGTTCACTTCGAAGACCAACTTTCTTCTGCCAAAAAATGCGGTCATTTGGGAGGCAAGGTCTTAGTGCCTACGCAAGAAGCCATCGATAAACTTATCGCGGCACGTTTGGCTTCTGATGTGATGGGTGTGGCTACTATCATTGTGGCGCGTACTGATGCAGACGCGGCGGATTTGATAACTTCGGACATTGATGCACGCGACCAGAAGTTCATCATAGCAGGCAAGCGTACTACTGAAGGTTTTTATTATGTGCGCAATGGCATCGAGCAAGCGATTGACCGCGCTTTGAGCTATGCTCCTTTTGCGGATATGCTTTGGATGGAAACTTCTAACCCAAGCCTAAGCGAAGCAAAAGCCTTTGCTAAAGCCGTACACAAAGAATTTCCGAATAAATTATTGGCTTACAACTGCTCGCCTTCTTTTAATTGGGCATCTAAACTAAGCAAAGAAGAAATGCTTACCTTCCGCGAAGAATTGGCTTCGTATGGTTTCAAATTCCAATTTATCACGTTGGCAGGTTTCCACGCCTTGAATACGTCTATGTTTGAGTTGGCAAGAGCCTACAAAGAACGCGGTATGGCGGGTTATTCTGAATTGCAAGAACGCGAATTTGCGCTACAGCCTTATGGTTTCAAAGCGGTAAAGCATCAAACGTTTGTCGGAACGGGCTATTTTGATGCCGTACAAAACACGATACAACAAGGCAATTCTTCGACTGTGGCGTTGAAAGACTCTACTGAAACAGCGCAGTTTTAATCTTGCCTGTAGCGTAGGCTTTAGCCTGCGTACTGCCACAACGCAGGCTAAAGCCTACGCTACAGGATAACAGCGCAGTTTTAATCTTGCCTGCCTTGCCTACAAAAAAGCTACTCGAAAGGGTAGCTTTTTGTTCTATTTCACTACCTCAATTTCTATCGTTCCCACTTCGAACATATCTAAGCCCAATGCCTCTAATCCTATTCTTTTGGCATCTTTTTCATCAAAGAAATATTTGTTTTTTTTCAAGCGTTCTTGGTTCAGCATACCTTGCACTATCTCATATTTGTTATTTTTGGAAACAATTTTGAAACTCATCAAAGTATAAGAAATATCGGCTGTGCTTATTGAACTAAAAGAACCATCTTCGAAGCGTGCATTGAAACGGTAGTTTTTCATAGCACTAAAGTTTTGTATGAGCGAAAGATTTGTTTCTAACGAACCATCATCTTGAATATTTGTGTAAAACTTAAGCACATTTTCTACACTAAAACTTCTTGCCCACGGAGTAACTCCCTCCAATATTTTGGCTTGAGTTCGTTGAATAATGGGAATCCAAAAAGTATCTTTGCCCATTGCAAAACTGCCTATGGTAAGCTCTGATACCGTTTCGCATAACAAATCTTCTGCATCGCTTCGCTTATTCCAAACACGGATATGCATTTTTTTAGCAACTTTTGTTTCTAAGAAAAAACCCCAAGGCTCTTTGCTGTGTATAGCCTCTTTGATTTCGACAGGGTCTGCTTTTTTTGAAACTGATTCGTTTGTGTTGATAAGTTTCATCCATTCGTTGGGGTTGTATAGCACATATATACTTTTTTTGTTTCCTGAATACATTGATACCTTCTCACAAGAGAAAGGAGGTTGTGCCGCCTCACTATCAAAATTATCTACTCTATATCTCCTTTCACGCAACGAATACCAATACGCAAACCCAAAAGGGCTTACAAACACATACAACACATACAAAATAATGGGAACAGAAGCCCCGATAAGGTATTTTCTCATA
>RDXI01000286.1 GCA_004292795.1 Bacteroidota bacterium
TGATGAAAATAACGCCATCTTTCATCATTTCGAAGTGTTCAGCACGGAAGAAATTGCGGTTCGTGGGGCGGTCATCCACGTGGAGCGTGATGATGTCGGATATTTCTAAAATTTCCTTCAAGGTCTGACAACGGCGGGCATTGCCTAACGCCAATTTTTCGACCATATCAAAATAATAAACCTCCATACCCAACGCCTCCGCCAAGACCGACAACTGCGTGCCTATGTTACCATAGCCGATAATGCCTAATTTTTTGCCCCTGATTTCGTGAGAATTAACGGCGGATTTGTTCCACTTGCCTACGTGCATACCCGCAGTCGTGTCAGGAATATTGCGCATGAGCATTATCATCTCGCCTATTGCCAACTCTACTACGCTTCGCGTGTTGCTGTAGGGCGCGTTGAAAACAGCTACGCCTTGTTTGGCGCAGGCTTCGAGGTCTATTTGGGTAGTGCCTATGCAAAAAGCCCCTACAAGCATCAATTTGGGCGCGTTGGCAAGGACTTTTGCCGTAACACGACTTTTGGAGCGTATGCCCAAGATAGAAACGTTCTGGATTCTTTCAGCCAATTCGTCTTCGTCGAGAGCGTCTTTCAAGATTTCGACATTGTAGCCTTCTTTCCTAAAAATTTCTACAGCGCGTGGGTGAATGTTCTCCAGCAAAAGTACATTGATACGGTTTTTAGGGTAAGAAATCGCCATAGGCAATTTATTGGCATACAAAAACTCTTCGAAGCTTGGGGCTATGAAGTCCGCTTTTTCCATTACTTTTTCGCGCTCTACGTTTTCGGTAAAGGCATAAAAAGCGTTGGCAAGTCCCGACTCGCGTATTTCAAAATCTGTATAACCATCGCCTATCACGTACACATCACCTTTGAGGTTGAGGCTTTGCAAAAGTTTTACCTTGCCTTTGTCTTCGGTCAGCACGTGGTCAGCACAGCCTATTATCTTGCCTTCGTGGTCGTATGTAAAGGTATTGGCATAAATATTTTCGGGCAAAAGTCCGTACTCTACCACGATAGGCTCTATAAATTCACGAAAACCGCTTGAAATGATGAGAATGTTTGGCGCGTATTCTTTCAAAAATTGCGTATTGCGTTTGAATGATTCTGAAACCAATAGGTGCAGACGCTCTATCAAACGAGGTAAGTGTTTTCGGTTGGCACGCAGAAGCGTGATGCGTTCTTTGAGCGAGTCGCTGAAGGAAATCTCGCCTGCCATACCTTTGTTCGTGATGTCTTTGATGGCTTGTAAGACTTCGGCTTGGTCGGGTTCGTTTTGCAGGGCTACGTCTGCCAATTCTTCCAAACCTTCTACTTTGGTAAAAGTGCTATCAAAATCAATAATAAAATACTTGTTCATGCCCGCAAAGTTAGGCAAAATTCTGAAAATGCACCATTTTAGAGCCTTGCCTACAAAATCGTTTGCAGAAAAGGCTAAAATTAGGCTTTTTGGACTAAAGTAATTAACTTTGCGTTATGAGCATTTTGAAAAAATACGATTTCGGCAAGGTGCAAGCCTACCAAATGGGCTATTCTCTCTTAGGCAATCCGCCGTTATTGACTGTTTACAGCTATTTTGTTGATGGTTTGTTGATTGATACAGGCTCGCGCAGGCTGTACCGCACTTTTTTGTCTAAGCTCCAAGCGCACAAAATAGAGCAAATAGCCGTAACGCATTACCACGAAGACCATTCGGGCAATGCAGAAGCCTTGCGTAAACATTATAATGTGCCGTTGCACATGGGAGCGCGTACTGCGCAATATTTGAGTCAAAAATTGTCTATGAAACTGTATAGGCATTGGAATTTTGGGCAAATTCTGCCCGTAACGCATTATACGCCCTTTGCCCAAACCTTGCCTACTAACCGCTACAACTTCGAGCCTATTTATACACCCGGACATTCAGACGACCATTTCGCGCTCTATGAACGAAGCGAAGGTTGGCTTTTTTCGGGAGATATTTATTTAGGCAATATCAAATTCACACGCGAAGAAGAAAACTTGCCTCAAATGTTGGAGTCGATGTATCGTTTGATGCAGTTGGATTTTGAGGTGCTTTTTTGCGCCCACAATCCTCGCCTACAGGCAGGCAAGCAACATTTAGCCGAAAAGATAGCCTATATCGAGGATTTTGTGGGGCAGGTAAGAGCATTGCACGCGCAAGGTTACGACACACAAGACATCAGGCAAGCACTCGGCAAACGTGAGGTGTATTTGCTCAAATGGCTTACCTTCAATGACACAGGCATTGATTTTATGATTCGTGCCGCGTTGAA
>RDXI01000094.1 GCA_004292795.1 Bacteroidota bacterium
TCTTCTGTACTCAAAAAACCCCAAGTCGCGCCCTGATGCAAATAATGCAAACGCACATAGCTGTTGGCGGTAGGCAAGGCAGGAAGTTGTATATCAGTAGCAATGTTTTTGACAATAAAATCGCTGTTCCACGTAGGCAAGAATTGCGTTTTGGGTGTGCTGTGTGCCGTTTGCAAGGTAACAAGAGCCTTTTTCAACTCATCGATGCCCTTGCCTGCCCGCGCATGAATTTCGACAATGGGCGCGGGAATAAATGTCTTGAGTTTTTCAATATCTATAAAAATCTGTTTGCTCTCGGCTACGTCTATTTTGTTGATAACCAACACGATAGGAATAGCCAAGTCGTATAATTGTGTGAAAAGCAAAAGGCTTCGCTTCAAGTGCGTAGCGTCAGCCAAGAATATAATGCCATCAATCTTTTCAGCAGGATCGAGGAGTTCTTGCAAAACGATAGTTTCGTCAGGCGATTTGGGATAAAGGCTATATGTACCTGATAGGTCGATAATTTCTACAGTCTTGCCTGTAGGCAAGGTACATTGCCCGCTTAGTTTGTCCACCGTAACCCCGGGGTAGTTGCCTATTTTTTGGTGCAAACCCGTTAAATGATTGAATAAAGTGGACTTGCCTACGTTTGGATTGCCTATGAGGGCTATTTTTTGTATATCTTTCACGTTGTTATGTATTTTATGCTATGTGAACGGTTGTTCCTTTAGCCGTCTGAACGGTATAAGAGGCATTGGGAAAATAGCCCCTCAAGGTATCTATTTTGTCTTGTCTTTCCTCCCACAAATGGACTGTTTCGATGTATGGGTTTTGCCAAGTAGCAGGCGATAAGTTTTCTAAGCGACATTCTGTCAGCATGATAGTATCTGTTTCTACATTTGCCAATTCAGGAAATAAATCATCTAATTCAAAATCCCACATATCTAAACCGTAGGCAAGGTTTCCCGCTACTTTTTCCATAATCTTGTCAGTAGGCAAGAGTTGATGTGCGTAGCACGTGCCAGCCCCCCAACCTGAACGATAAAAGGCAAGCACAGCGATTTCCTTCCAATTTTGCTGAATAAACGCGGTTCTTAAGCTTATTTCTTCCGATAATCTTTTGATAAAAATGCCCCACCACACATGGAAGGTAGTTCGTTCTATCAGGTCATGCATCTCCTTTTCAGGCAAGTGTTCTGCCAAGAGTTGAAAATAAGGTCTATCCTCTTCTTGGGCAGTTTGCCACAATTCTTCTACCGCCAAAATATACAGAGGAACATAAAAATCGGGGTGCATACCACCGCTTTCTATGAGTTGTAAGGCAAGCAATAGATTTTTTTCCTCGCCTGAAAGAAGCAAAGTGCGTACTTTTTGGCGCATCTCTTTAGCCTCGTTTGTATTCTCTTGAAGGTGCATATCCTTAATTTTTTTCGCTTGGTTTTATGATGACTTCCTTAGCTTCTTTCCTGCGCAACGAAATGAAAGTGCCTTCAACCTCTATGCAAATAGGGCAACCCAAAGGCGCGACTTGGTACAAACAAACCTTGCTTTCGGGCAAACAGCCCATTTCCAACAGTTTCAAGCTGATGCTGTTGTTTTCGGTAAAGCCTTGAATATAAGCACTTTCGCCTAATTTCAAATCGGAAAGGTAGCGCATAGAGTAGGGGAGTAAGTTAGTGAGTGAATGAGTGAGTAAGTGAATGAGTGAGTGAGTGAGTTAGTGAGTTTCATCTTTCAACTCTCATCTCTCAACTCTCATCTCTCAACTGTTTATTTAGACTAATTCAAAATAAGAGGGTGCAAATATCAAAAATCTTTTGAAAACAAACAAGGCTTTAACAAAACAAAACTTCCATTTCTTAGAGAAATGGAAGTTTTGGGTATTATGTGTATGAAGGCTTACTTGACACTCAAAACTGTTTCGGTGTAGCTTCCTTCAGGAATTTGATTGACTACGCCCTCTGTGTAGCCTGTGGGCAATTTTCCGCCTGCTATCCAAAGGTTGTTCGCGCCTGATTCGTTGCCACTTGGCACGCGCAAATCGAGTTTTTTCGCATTGTCAAGCGTGATGTTGATGCGTACTAACGTCTTGCCTGCCCACGCTCCCGCAGGGATTCCGAGTTCTTTCTCGATGTAGGCAATGCTTACATCTTTGTTGTCAAGCATTTTGTCCATTTCTTTCGAACTCATGACAAATTGCCCATCAGACCTGCCGAGTAGTTTTCTGCCATATTTGTCCAAAATGTCTTTGGGTACAAGGTAGCTTGCGCCTTCGCTGAAGGCTTCCATGTGCGCTTGTAGGCATTTTTCGCTGAGGTACGTTTTCGGGTCTGGACGACAGCCTTGTTTGGTAGCTTCAACGGCTATCTGTGTTTGCGCACTGATGCACTTGGTAGGGTAGGTTGGGTAAGTCGTAGGCGTTGTTTGCGCAAAAACGCTACAACTTGTTGCCCAAAGCAAGGTAAGTAAAAAAGAGAGTTGCTTTCTCATAAAATGTTATTAGAATGATTGTTTGAGGCAAAGATAGCTTTTTCTTAGAATGTGCCACAAAAAAGAAGTATTTATTTCTTTTTAGCTGTGGTTTGTGTACTCACAAACCACTTTTTAATGCACATAATAAGGGCTTATCATCAAATACACCAATACACCCGAACCCGCTACATAGAGCCAAACAGGATATGTCCATTTTACGATTTTCTTGTGGTTTGCTATCTGGTTTGTCCAAGCAAAATAAATAGCCAACAACACCAACGGCACTACGACCATAGAGAGCAAAATATGCGTGAGCAATAGCACCAAATACACATAGCGCAAAGCATTTTCCTTAGGAAAGGCAGTGCTTTCGGCGTTGTTGTGATAAATGACATACGACACCAAAAAGATGCTTGACAACACAAAGGCAGACATCATGAAGGTTCGGTGCAAGGCAATGTCTTTTTGACGTATAGCGATACCACCCGCTACGAGGCTTATGAATGTAGCCGAGTTCATCACTGCGTTGAGATGAGGCAGGAGGGACACATTCAAGCCTTCTATTTTGGTTGCCTTGCCTCCAAAGAGCAGGTAAGCCACTACTAACGGAATGGCTACAGAGAGAATACCTATGACGGTATAAGGTGTTCGATTTCTTGAGATGGTTGGGTTTTCCATACTTCGGGGAGTTCTATAGTTTCTAAAAGCTGGTCTTCGAGCAATTTTGCCCAAGTGTCCAAATACAAAATGGTGTCCTCTCGTACATTGTGGCGTGGGTACTTGCAATGGGCAGGCATACGAGCCAATACTTCGGGAGCGGTCAGTTTTTCGAGATGCTGAAGGTCGGCTTGGGTAAGTCCATGTTCGAGCATACGGGTTATCATCGCGTCCATAGGCAAGGCACTATTCGGGCAATACGCGGCGGTTTGTTCCGACCAATCACCTTCGCGGGTTTGCAAGGCGTGGGCGTGTATTTCCGCTTCGGTCATGTGGATAAGCTCTTGCGCGAGGTTGCCACAGTTGCATTGTCCCATGTGTCCCCATTGGTATTTCGCGCCTTGGCGCAATTTTTGGGTAGTTCTACGCAGGGCAGTAACGAGAGAAAGGGTTGCAGTAGCCATATTTTTAGGGTTATGGATTGTTGATTAAATCGATAAACAGTATGTTATGGCTTTTGTTTGCGGTGCAAAGTTATATTTTTTTGGCAAATATCACATAATGCGTACCTTTGTAAAACCTTATTTATTATCGCCATGAAAATTCCATTTTCTATTTTCTTATCTTGCCTGCTGTTGTGGGCAGTGGGTTGTAGTTCGTCTGATGATGAGGCTCAAATACCCAAAACGCCTGATGCCCCTGCAGACACTACCAAGTACGACAACTTTCAGGCTTTCAACAGTGTTTTTCACAATGGCTCGAAGCAAGGAAATGAAGTTACGGTAACCTTGCCTGCCAATACGGACAAATACAGCAGGATTTTTATGTACGTACAATTACGTTGCCCTGCTGGAAATTGTGGTGATTGGGACGTTTACGCCAATATCTATGTGAAGGATACCGAAACCAATACGTTCTTGGAAATAGCGCGTTACATTACGCCCTACGGAGTGGATAATGCTAAAAGAGAACGCGGTTTTAAGTTTGATGTTACGGATTTCAAATCTTTGCTCAAAGGAAGCACTACGCTCAAATCGTATATAGAGTGTTGGACAGCTGATGGCTGGGATTTGTCGGTGGATTTTGACTACGAACAAGGCTTGCCTGACTACAAATATTATGCAGTTTCGCCTGTTATCCAAGTGAATAGGCTTTCTATTGAAGGAATACCCTATGGCACAAATGCCACTTACAACCCCAAGAAAAACATTGCCATTCCTGCCAATGCACTCAAAACGCATTTGCGCACCATTATCACGGGTTGGGGACATGCTACGCCTATGGCATCTGATGGCAGACCTTGCGCAGAGTGGTGTTTCAGAACGCACAATGTCCAAATAAACGGTGCAAATACCTTTCAACACAATATGTCGGGCATAGGCTGTAGCTCGAATCCTGTCAGTCCACAAGGTGGGAACTGGTCGCCTGATAGGGCAGGGTGGTGTCCCGGTATGGAAGTACCTACACGCATAGATGTATGGGACAATGCAGGCGCAGGCACAACCAAAGAGTTCAAATATGTGTTTCAACCTTGGACGAATGACGGCTTGGCATCAAACCCCAATGCGTATTATGCTATCTCGACTATGGTTGTGGTAAAAAGCAATACACCCATCACAAAACCTGTCGTAACAGACTAATCAAAAAGAGACTGCTCGAAAAGTATCTTGCCTACAAGAGTACCCAAAGAAAATACTGCAAAATATCCACATTTAACCCTTAGGGTGTAGGGCGTAAGACTTGAATGGCAACAACCTGTCTAAACGCCCTACACCCTAAGGGTTAAACGCTTCGTAAAAGGCTGTTGCAGTATAGAATTTGGTAACAAAAAAGGAGGCTACTTTTTCGGACAGCCTCTTTTTATATACAACCAAAAAACACCTCTTTAAGGAGAGTTTTTTATATACAACCAAAAAAGCTCTCTAAGGAGAGCTTTTTTTATACAACCAAAAAAAACGTAAGTTTGCAAAAATATCTTATTTATGCGTTTTTGGGGATTGTATTGTTTGTGTGTTGTGTTTGGTTTGGCAGGCTGTAGTGCCTTGCCTACCGAAGTGCCTACGATTGGTTTTATTGATGCCTTCGAAGATGAGACATTGGCGCAAGCCAAACAAGGCTTCTTTGATGCCCTTGCTGAAAAGGGGTTCAGCGAAAAGAAAGGCTCGCTTCGTGTCATTTACCGCAATGCACAAGGCGACTTGCCTACATTGGTACAAATAACAGACTACATGATTGCCCAAAAAGTCGCACTTTTGGCTACCAATCCCACGCTTGCGACTATTACAGCGTTGCAAAAAACACGCAACGTGCCTGTGTGTATGATGGTTACGGGACACCCGAATATGCTGGGGCTTGTGGACTCGAAGGGCAATAATCCGCCTAACCTTTTTGGTGTGTTCGAAACACAAGCCTACTTAGTAACAGCAGTAGAAAATGCCCAACAATTATTGCCCAAAATGAAACGTTTGGGTGTGATATACAACCAAGCCGAACCGCAATCTGCCGAAGCACTTAGACTCATAGCCCAACATTGCAAGATATTAGGTATTACGCTTGAAAGCTTGCCTGTGAGTAACTCTGCTGAAACGCAGTTGGTTGTGCAAGCCTTGCTACAAAAAAAACTTGATGCCTTTTTTGCCTTGCCTGACAACATTGTCTTTTCATCTTTTGAGGTCATTGTGCGGAGTTGTGCAGAGGCGCGTGTCCCTGTTTTTACAAGCGAAGCGGGACTCGTCAAACGCGGAGCGGTGTCGGCGTATGGTGCGGATATGTACGCGTGGGGACATCAGGCAGGCGAGCAGGCAAGTTTGTATTTGCGCAATCGCACTGAAATTCCTGCCTTAGTGAAAGTAAACACCTACCAAAAACTCTATAACACTACAGCAGGCAAGCCTTTCAAGTTCTCGCCTGATAAGAGTTACCAAGAAATTCGAGTCAAAAGCCCCACACAAGCCAACGAAGCAGGCAATTTTCAAAATTTATACCTTTCCGCGCTTTGGTTAGGGCTTGCCTACAGTGCGTTGGCATTGGGTATTTTTATTTCGATGCGCATTTTTGATATTCCTGACATCACTACAGACAGCAGTTATACATTGGGCGGGGCTATCACGGCTACACTTTTGTTGGCGGGTGTGCCTTTGCCTGTAGTTTTGTTGGCAGTCATTCTCGCAGGGGCATTGGCGGGTATGGCTACGGGTTTTATGCACACCTATTTGCGCATCAATGCTTTGTTAGCGGGTATTTTGGTTATGAATGGCTTGTATTCTGTTAATTTGATGATACTTGGCAAGGCAAATGTGCCGTTGATAGATACACAAAACTTGCTCGCCTCCTTCTCGCCTGCCTTGCCTGCTGTTTGGTCACAAGGATCGGTTTTGTTGGGCGTAATGTTATTGTGTTGGGGGGGGCTTGCCTACTTGCTGAAAACAGATTTTGGATTGGCAATGCGTGCCACAGGGAGCGCGGAGGCTATGATTCGTGCCAATGGCGTAAACACAAACCGCATAAAAGTAATAGGTTTGGGCTTGTCTAATGCACTTACGGCTTTGAGCGGGTTTCTTTTGGTGCAATATCAGGGCTTTGCAGACATTAATATGGGCTTAGGCATTATGATTGTGGGCTTGGGTTCGGTCATCATAGGCGAGGCAGTAGGCAATCTGTTAAAGACTAACGCTATAGCGGTTCGTTTGGGTGTGGTTGTATTGGGTACAATCCTTTTCCGTGAGCTGTTGGCAATCACTTTATCGTTGGGTATTCCGCCTGATATGCTAAAATTGGTAACTTCGTTGTTGGTCTTGGCAGTGGTAGTATTAGGCAGAAAGAAGGAGCATTGAGTTTGTTTATATATATATGTATATAAAGGCTATCCGACAAAGGATAGCCTTTTTTTTATGTATGCAATCTTATCAAGAAATGAATACTTTCGTTACTTTGGTCTTGTCTATTTATGTAAATACTGTTGTACTTGCCTACATACGTACTATTTTAACTCACTGAACGCCAAAATTTTTATAAGTATATCTAAGTGAAACTCACTGAACACTTAAATTTTTATAAGTATATCTAAGTGAAACTCACTGAACGCATAAATTTTTACAAGTATAGCTAAGTGAAACTCACTGAATACTTAAATTTTTACAAGTATAGCTAAGTGGTACTTACTGAACGCTGTTATGCTTGCTTATACATACTACTTTATATAAACACACAAGATTTTTTAAAAATTTGTTTATTTTGTTATTTTTATTATATTATTATTTTTTGTTTTCAATACTCTTCAGAATTTTTAAACATACTGTGTACGCACTTATAGGTAAGATTGTATGTAAAAATACGTAAGTTTGGAATTAGATTTAAATATAAAATAATGTAAATTAATGGATTGAATAGGCTTGCCCCAATGTGGATATATCTTTGTAGCTCTATAATAACCCACCTATAAGCCCCAGCAGGGTGACATCTATTTATCGCACTATCAAGATGTCGCCCCGCTGGGGCTTTGGAAGACTTAAACCGTTGTGCTACAAAGATGTCGCCCCGCTGGGGCTTGTATGCAATCTTTTTATTTCCAAACTCACGTTAAAAATGTATTACATAATAATAAAAAAAAGCTCCATTGAAACAATATTTTAAAAATGTTGTTCCAATGGAGCTAATATATAACACACAATTTAGGGTATGTATGCAATCTTATCGTGTGATGACTACTTTTGTTATGTTGGTCTTGCCTGCCACTGTGGTATGCAAGAAATACACGCCTGTAGGCAAGTTTGTAGTAACTACTTCAGTCTGCACGCCTTGCCAAACTTCCTTGCTTACCGCGTTTAGCAGGCGAGCAGGCAAGTCGAGTGCGTCCTTGCCTACTGAAATGTTGAATGTGCCATTATTCGGATTAGGATAGACAATAACCTTGCCTACCAAACCTTCCACAAACACAATAGGCGAGTACGAAAATGTGCCATCAAAATCTATTTGGCGAAGACGATAGTAGGCATCTTGGGGTTGTATGGTTGTTAGTTGGTAGATGTTAGATGTTAGTGAATTTCCTTTTCCTTCTACAAAAGCTATCTTTTGGTAGGCAAGCCCATCTTCAGACATTTCTACTTCAAAACCTTTGTTGTTGATTTCGCTTGCTGTAGCCCATTCGAGCTTTACTTCCTCTGTCATTTCACCTCTCAACCCTTCAACCCTTTCACCCTTCAGTCCTAAAAGTGTTATTGGAAGTGGGGCTTCTTCTGTTCCTACTGTCCAATGTGAAAAAGCATTGATGTTGGTGGCTTCTGTATAGCTCATTCCATTCGTGCCATTGGCAAAGCCTGAACCTGCATCTGTAGCTTTTTTCCAACCTGTACCAACCTGCCAACGACACAAAACGTAAGTGCCTGTGATACCTGCCAATTCATCAGAGGCATAATATACGCGCATAGTCGTATTTGTGCCTGTAGGCGAGCCTGTGATTTGATAAATGCGTTTGATGCCTTTGTTTTGTGTGCTGTACGCGCCTTGATAGTGTTTGCGCACTACGTTTACAGCATAATCACTGCCTGCATTGCGTTGCAAATATAATCCTGTACCCGCTATGTCTGTGCCTGTATTGGTTACATTTCCTGCAAAGATGATGCCTCCGCCTTGATTGTTCTCGCCTGTAGCTGTTAGGTCTTTTACAAGGTGGTTGTTGGTTCTATCCTCTGCTAATGTACCATTGAGAGTAATATCGTTTCCATTCAAGTCAAGGTCGCCATTGGTAAGGGTAAGTACGCCTGTAATGGTAATGTCGTTGCTCAAAGTAGCTCCTGCACTGTTATTGATAGTAAAGTTATTGGCACTGATGCCCGTAGGATTGTTTATAATCTGTGAGGCAGTGCCATTAAATTCATAGTTTGCGCCTGCGGTAAAGGTTTTTGTACCTGTCAAATTTATAGCATTGAAACCATTTACATGAGTGGTGCGAAAAGTGCCTCCTGCCTGAAGGGTAAAACTTCCTGTACCTGCAAGTCTGCCTGTGCCTTGTATGTCTATAGTGCCTCCGCTCTGAATAGTAAGGTCTGTACCTATGCCATTTGCTATCGTAAACGTGATGCCTGTATTGACTTGTAGCCTGCCTCCGCTCTGCACGGTAAGTTCATCAAGTGTAACATTTGCCCCTACAGTAGCAGTATGTCCGTTGCGTATGATAATAGCAAGCGTATTGGTAGTAGTATTAGGAGCTATGCCTGCCACAACCCACAAAGTACCATCTGATGAGTATTCCCAATTGGTAGGCGAGGTAAATGTTACTGAGCCTGTGGTACGATATTGTAAAAAACAAACACTTGATGAAGCATCGTTACTAAAAGTCCAATTATTCGGTGTATTATCTAAAATGGCGCGTTGTGCAACGCTTATGCAATAAGTGCGACCTAAAGCTCCAAGTGTTACGTTAGTTCGTACACTTTGTGTAGACCATCCGATAAGAGTAGCATCGTAGTTGGCTGTACTCATGCCACAATTATCTAACATAGCATTCATGTTTGTAACATTAGCGATATTCCATCCTCCTATATTTTGATTGAAAACTAATGCACTGTGAAGCATAAAACTCATATTCGTAACCGAACTTGTATTCCAACCACTTATATCTTGATTAAATGAAGTGGCAAGTTGAAAAATAGCATTCATATTTGTAACAGCACTAGTATTCCAACCGCCTATATCTTGATTAAAAGCAATGGCACTTTGGAACATATTATTCATGTCTGTCACAGCACTGGTATTCCAACTGCCTATATCTTGATTAAAGTTATTTGCTACAGCAAACATACCCATCATATTTGTAACTGCACTGGTATTCCAACTGCCTATATTCTGATTGAAAGCAGTTGCCTGATAAAACATACTACTCATATTTGTAACTGCACTGGTATTCCAACTGCCTATATTCTGATTGAAAGCAGTTGCCTGATAAAACATACTACCCATATTTGTAACTGCACTGGTATTCCAACTGCCTATATTTTGATTGAAAGCAGTTGCTTGATAAAACATACTACCCATATTTGTAACTGTACTGGTATTCCAACTGCTTATATTCTGATTGAAAGCAGTTGTTTCTCGAAACATACTATTCATATTGGTAACTTTGCTGGTGTTCCAACTACCTATATTCTGATTGAAAGCAGTTGCCTGATAAAACATATTACTCATATCCGTAACTGCACTGGTATTCCAACTGCCTATATTTTGATTAAAATTAGTCGCTTGTTGAAACATACTTTGCATACTTGTAACTGCACTGGTATTCCAACTGCCTATATTCTGATTAAAATTAGTCGCTTGTTGAAACATACTTTGCATACTTGTAACTGCACTGGTATTCCAACTGCTTATATTCTGACTAAACGATGCTGATCCAAGAAACATATTCTTCATATTCATTACAGCCCCCATATTCCAAACACCTATGTTTTGATTAAATGAATTAGCATTTTCGAATGTACTTATTGTATTAGTAATTTCACTGGTATTCCAATTGCCAATATTTTGGTTAAACGATGTTGCCCCATAAAATGTATATAATAGGCTTACAACTCTACTTATATTCCAACGGCTTATATCTTGATTAAAAGAAGTGGCTTGATAGAACATATTATCAATCCCGCCAAGTTTGATACCACCCACCCCAAAAGCTCCAAAATGTTCTACAGCACTTGTATTCCAATTTCCTATATTTTGGTTGAAAGAAGTAGCTTGGTAAAACATATTATCCATTCTAAAAACATTAGATGTATTCCAATTTCCTATATTTTGATTGAAGGTGGTCGCACCTTCAAAAACGCCATACATAGTTATAATATTACCAGTATTCCAGTTGCCAATGTTTCCGTTAAAATTACTACAACCAGAAAACATACTATCCATAGTCCCTGCATTACTTAGATTTGGCTGGTCTGTGGCACTGTAGGTAAGGTTACTACACCCAAAAAAAGCATTTTGCATTGAAGTCCACACTTGGTTACCCCATTGCTGAATAGTGCGGATTTTAGTGGGGTTAGTGGTATTGTTAAAATAAATACGTGGGAACGTTCCTGTAATTTGCACAGTGTAAGTTCCTGCAGTAGCATATACATGAGTAGCATTGCCTGTTAGCCCTGTAGAAGTGGTAGCATCTCCCCAATTCACGTTATAGCTGTAACCTGTGCCTGTAGTGGGTATAGTAATACTTTCCCCATTGGAGGTTGTTTGCCAAGTTGTAATAAAAGCTCGATTACCTGTTAAGAAACTACCTACAAGAGGACTTCCTGTCTTGTAATTAGGCGAGGCATTGACGCAATCACCATTGTATTCGAAAACGGCTATATGATAAGTAGTGCCGTTGGTTAGCCCTGTTACATTTACTTGATTAGCTATGCCATCATATACTACCTTACCCGTCCCATCTACTGTAGAACCCGCCCCTGCAAAATTGGCGTTAGCTGTATAAACAGTGTTGTCTGTCAAAGCATTTACATTTACAGTCGAAGATGGTTTAAGAACTACTACACGCCTCTTGCCTGTGCCATTTGTCCAATAAATGTGCGCTGTGGTACTTGCTTGATTGAAATAAAGTGCGGTTGCTTCAGTAGTAGGTTGAGCAATATTGGCATCAAAGTAAGTTCCTTTAGGAAAAGCCCAGTTGCTGTTAGTAAAAGCAGGCGAGATAGTTGCACCCACGCAATTCGTAACTGTGCCTCTGTTGTAGATGCTCCCAAAAGTAGCAGTTGTAACGCTTGCCCCCATAGTGAAGTTTACGTTTGTGGCTATATTTAGGTGTCCTGTAGTAGTGAGGTTTTGGTCTAAAGTAACACCTGCAGTATTGCTAAGGGTAATATGGGCAGGGTTGCCTGCTGAAGTACCTGCAAAGCCAGTACTTTGGGCTGTAGTACCATTGAAAACATAGTCTGCCCCTGCGGTAAAGGTACGAGTAGTACAAGTAATGCTCCCTGCTACACCACTTGCATGGGCAGTTTGTAGCCTTGCCTGCGCCAACAGCACAAAACTACCCGCTCCTGCTACAATGCCTGTACCTTGTATGATGAGTATGCGCCTTATGGTCATGTCTATCCCTGTGCCGTCATTGAGCGTAAGCGTTACGCCTGTATTCACTTGCAAAGTACCTTCTACAGTAAGTTGGTCGAGGGTTACATTTGCGCCTACTGTGGCGGTGTGTCCATTGCGTATTGTGATAGCGTTATTGGCAGAAGTGGGCGCGCTTCCTGCGCTTGCCCAAGTAGTGCCATCAAAGCGTTGCCAGTTGGTAGCAGAGGCAAAGGTTACTGCGCCATTAGAGCGGAAGTCGTCAGTAGTTTGCGCACTTGCCTGCCCGTAGGCAAGGAATAATAGTAGGCTCAAGCTGTATGTGAGCCACCTACGTCCTATCTTGCCTACTGTAGGCAAGGATAAGACAGGGTTTAGATTGTAAAAACGTATCATAATGTTAAAATTAGTGGGCAATATGGCACTTTATTTTTTATTGTGCAAGTTTTTTGTTGCCAAACTTTATATAGTTCACACATTTTCGGTTGGAAGTCCGAATTACAATGCGCCTCTTTTTCGGATTGCCAACCGAGCAGTTTTTGGGTAAAATTTGCAAATATCGAAAAGAAATGCTATGTTTGCTTATTCAAAACTGATTATGAATTTTATAGATATGAAAACAAATCTGGGGAAGGCTTTTTTTATTCACTTTCCTGCTCTCGGTGGGCTTTGCGCAAGTAGGCAAGGCAACCGTTTATACTTGGAATGGTTCGGTTTCTAATGATTGGGGCAATATAGCGAATTGGACTACTTCAACCACTCCATCCTCCACACCAAGTTCAGGCGATGAGGTGATATTCCCTTCGGGCAATAACATTGCTTGCTACATTCCCTCCAATACAACCGTGTATCGAATGACTATTCAAGGTGGCTACGGAGGTACGATAATCGCTTCGGGCAATTTGCGCGTAGTGTTTTTCTTTGGTATGAGTGGAGGCGTTTTCTTCGCGCCTTCTAATATGGTAGTAGATGGTAGTTTTAGCGTTACAGGTGGTATATTCTACCACAACAACGGCACAATCCGCATGGAAGGGGCAGGCAATAGTACGCTGGAAGTGGGCAGTGGCGTTACTTTGTACAACCTTACCATTGCCAAACCCATCACTAATAATATTACTCTATCTTCAGGCAATACCTTGACTGTAGCCAATGATTTCACAGTATCGATTGGTACTTTCAATGCTGGGGCGGGCAGTATTATTACAAAGGATTTGACACAAACAATAACGCTACCAAACAGCACTACTTTTATTGCTCCCAGTGGCATTATGCGGATTTCAGGTAATATTGATATAGATGAATTTGCTATCTTTCAACATAATAACGGCACTGTAGAACTCAATGGCGGAATAGCTACTATCGAGATGCCAGGAAGCAATAACTTTTTTTACAACCTTAAAATCAATAAAACAAGTACGGACAATATCCTAAATTCCTTTTTAGTAGTAGCAAATGATTTGGAATTGATTGACGGAAACTTGCAACCCGCCAATTCAACCAATGAACCTACCAATGCCATATATGCACGTGGGAATGTGTTTATTTATGATTCATACGACAGTGATGCAGGCTCGACCTCGCGCCTTATTATGAATGGTGGTGGGGCGCAAAGTATTACGCCTTCGGGTGCTGTAACCTATTATGGGAATATTGAAAATAAAAAAACTTCAGGGACTACTATCATCACTTCTTCGGGTACGAATGTATTAGAAATAGAATCAGCAAATTTTATTTTCACAGCAGGCAAGGTAGAACTGCAGGGCGAGTTCATCATAGGCGCGAGTGCAGGCATCATGATGCCCAATGCTTCGCGCTACTTTATTACCACAGGGGCAGGCAAACTTAGTCATGTTTACACAGGCAGTGGTTTTTTTAATTTTCCTGTAGGCAGTGCTACGCGCTATGCGCCTGTAGGTATCATGCTTTCGGGGGCTACAACTCTTGGTGTAGCCTATATTCCCGCGCCTACTACCTTGCCTGCCAACACCATGCAGACAGGTACAAATAATAATTTAGTGCGAAGAAGCGTAAATGAAGTGTGGGACATGAGTAGCTCTGTCGCCTCTGTAGGCATAGAACCTTATATGTATGTCAGCAATGCCACTGCCAGCAACATCTCCAACCCCAATAACTTAGAGATTGCGATAAAAAATGGAACAAGTGATTGGTTTAGTTTTCAAAACGAAGATTTGGGTAGATATACTGCCTACAGTGCCTCGCCAATAAATGGCGGGCTTTCCTTGCCTACACTCTATGGTTTTGGAGATGTTGTAGCAGTGGGAAGTTCTTTTTACCTTACCTACGGCTCGCGCACCACTGCCGATAACTTCTTAGGCACAAACGGCGCACAGCGCGTTACGAACTGCAAAGATGCTATACCCATTAGTGTTGCCACTAATACGAATGTAAGCGTATCAAGCAATTATTTGGCAGGTGGCAGTGCGGTAAGTTGTGATGTTAGCAATGTAGTTGCTTCGCAATGGTATGAGTTCACAGGAACAGGTGAGGTTTTGAAACTTACCTACCAAAATACCTCTTCTTTTACTACCTTAGAACTCTTTTCGGGAGGGTGTGACGCGCTTACTTCTTTAGGTTGTGGAACAGCCACTACGTCTATGGCTGGAGCGTACATCAATCTTTTTTTTAATACCAATGCAGGCGAGACTTATAAAATTCGTCTTGCCACTACCTCGCTTACTGCCACTGGCATTTTGCGCATAGAGCCAATACCTGCCCCTGTCATTATCGCGCCTGTTTTGGGAGATGCTACAGATAACAGTTTTGTAGCTAAATGGAATGCTGTTAGCGAGGCTACAGATTATCAAATAGAGATTTTCCAAGGCTCAAATTTTGGCAACGTTTATGTAAGTGTTCCCTCAACTTCAGGATTTACAAATTATACAGTTTCAGGCTTGATAGCAGGTACTACCTATCATTATCGTGTGCGTGCTATCTTTGTGAGTGGTACATCTTCTGATTATTCGAGTATGCAGAGCATCACTGTAGTACCTCCCGCGCCTACTCTGACTGTAGATAATTCAAAAGCAACTTCCACAAGCTTTAAGTTAATATTTCCAAGTCCACCTACAACAGGTGCAACGCATTATTTATTGACTATCACAGAAGGTGGCGTGCCTATTTCCTATAACCAAAATGGCACTATACAACCTTTTCAAGATATATCACCCACAGGTATTGTGAATGAGTGGGAAATAAAAATAGGTGTAACGCTTACTCCTAATACAAAATACCAAGCCACCCTCAAAGCCGCAAACGCTATGGGTAATTCCGCGCCCATTACTGTTGATGCTTGGACTGCGCCAAGTGCGCCTACAAGCATTAGTCATAGTGCCACTCAAATTACTGCCACTATAGATTGGGTTGATCCTGTGGGCAGTATAAGTTTGTATGAAATTAATATCAATGGCGGGGGATGGAATACTACCGCTAAACCTGCTAATCTGACAGGTTTGACAGCAGGTGCATTCTACGGTATTGAGGTAAGAGTTACTGCACCTTCAAACTTAACATCAGTGCCATCTACCGTTTATGGTATTACTACTTTGCCCTTTCCTCCTAATAGCTTAACGCTTACCAATGCAACAGCAAATGGTTTTGATGCGTCATGGGCAGATGGAGGCGGGGCTACAAGCTATGAATATCAGGTGGCTATAGATGCTGGTTTTTCAACTATTGTATTGTCTGGTTCAACTAACTTTACAAGCGTTACACCAATTGTTACGGGTGGTCAAATCTATTACTTCAGAGTAAGGGCTGTGAATAGTGGAGGCGAGTCGGATTATGTTGATTCATTTATAGATACGCCTCCTGCGCCTCCTATAGCATACGAGGCTACAGGTTTTACTGCTAATAGTTTTATTGCGCAATGGCAAGCTGTAGGCGGGGCTACTGAATATCGCCTTGATGTTTCTACAGATGTAGCTTTTGGTGTGGGGACTTTTGTATATGAGAATTTGCTTGTGCCTTCTACCAATACTACCCAAACTGTAACAGTTACTGATACAGGCATTATGTACTATTATCAGGTGCGTACTGTGAAGGGTGTAGATATTTCTGGTAATTCAAATGCGATTACTGCCTTGCCTGCTCCTGCGGGTTTGAACATAACCGATAATAAGCCTGATGGCTTTACTGTGAATTGGACTTCGACACCTCCAGCAAGTGCAGAATATCGTGTATTTGTGGCTACTTCATCTGCACCGAATATTGCCGTTTTTACTGGGAGTTCTTCCAGCAGTCCTATTATTGTTTCAGGTTTATCGGGTTGTGAAACGTACAATGTGAGTTTGTATGCTGTAAGCAGTCTTGCGCCCATTGCGCCTATAGGTTTTTTAGCAACTACTACATCTTTTACCTTGCCTGCCACGCCTACTTTGAACGCCATAACGGGTATTACTGATACAGGCGTAACTTTTACTTGGAATGCGGTTTCTTGTGCTACGAGCTATACGCTTAGGTATGCTTTGGCGAGTATCCCTCCTTTCGCTTCCCCTTTAATAATTTCAGGCATAGTGGGTACATCTCAAAACATTACAGATTTATTGCCTATACGGCAAATTGGGTGGCTGTAGCAGGGGCAGATTATTATAGGTTAGATGTGAATACGACGCAAGATTTTAAGGGTACTACAGTCGTAAACAATCAACAAGTCAATACCAATTCGTATGAAGTTTTGAATGTAAATGCAGGAACGATTTACTATTATCAAGTTCGCGCTATCGCTGAAGTAAGCGAAGGTTCTGAAGTTGCTTCTATCAACCCTGCTACGCCTCAAATGGTCATTACCAAGCCGTTAGCCTTGCCTGCCACTGCCATAAGCACCGTAGGCTTCACTGCAAATTGGCAATGGGTACATGGTGTTGATGCTATGGCGTTAGAAATAAGTACAAGCAATACTTTTGGGACTTTTGTAACCAATTACCCTGAAACATTTACTTCCAATACAATCGTAAAAAACGTTACAAGTCTTACACCCTTTATTACCTATTACTACAGGCTGAAAGCTACCAAAGGTGTGGTTGAGATATATTCGAATACTGTGGAAGTTCGTACCTTGCCTACTCCGCCTGTATTGCTCCCGCCTACTGATATTACAGCCACTACTTTCAAGGCTAATTGGGATTTTGTGGCAGGAGCTACTGCTTATTATATTGATGTGGCAAATGGGCTTCCATTTGATTCAAATACACTGCCTTTGTATAATAATATCAACATAGGTATTGTGAATAGCTTTGTGGTAACGGGGCTTACGGCAGGGAATACGTATTATTACAGACTACGCGCAGGCGGTGGTACAACCATTTCTAACTCTTCTGAAGTAGATACGCTTATTACAACTCCCAGCTTGCCTACCGCTGTTAGTGCGACTTCTACCTCGCCTACTGACCTTACAGTTGCTTGGTCACACACAGGTATAGGCGTTGATGGATATAGGATTCGTTTGGTAGAGTTTCCTTCGCTCAATCAAGTAGCAAGTGATGACATCACTACGACCACCTACAACTTCAGCACCTTGAACAATACGAAAGAGTACCGCGTGTTTGTGAAGGCGTACAATGCAGACAGCGAAACAGGCGAGGTATTTCGAAATGCCTTGCTCAAACCTACAGCTAATGATGGCGATAACATCAATGCTACAGGGTTCAAAGCAACTTGGAACGCTATTGCAGGAGTAACTAATTGGACAGTTGAAATAGCTACAGTAAGCAATTTTTCTCCGTTTATCCCTGTGTCGGCTACTACCAATGAGTATATTTTCAATTCACTTTCGGCAGGCAATACGTATTATTACCGTGTTTTTGCTACAAGTGGAAGTGTTGTTTCGCCTACGTCTGATGCTGTTACAGTAGTCATACCTGCCATTCCTGCAGTGCCTACTGCCAATGCTGTAAATCCTCTTAGCATTACCACGAGTTCCTTCGAAGCGAGCTGGACACAAGTAGTGGGTTGTGATGGGTATGAGATAGACATTTACAAAAACAATACCTACCAAAGTACAGAAACTGCCATAGGTGCTAATACACTGACCAAAACGATAAGCAACTTGCCTAATAATAGCCTTTACACCTACAAAGTGCGTGCTTATATAGGCAATGTAAAATCGAATGACTCTAACGGTATTGATGTATTCCTTGTTCCTACAGCGTTGGAGGAAGATACGTATGCGAGTGGAGGCACGGGTACAGGTTTTACGGCAAAATGGACGACTGTAGCAGTGCCGTCTTCGCACAGGTTAGATTTGTTCGAGGAAACGCCTTATGGAAACAATACCTACGTACCCGTTGCGGCTTACACGAACATTGACGCAGGCATAGGTGGTAGTTTTCCCCTTACGGATTTGAAATTTGGTACGAACTACAAGTATGTGATAAGAGCAACCAACGGTACAGTAACTTCGCCCAATTCTAATGAAATATTCGCGCTTACGTTGCCTCAATCTCCTTTGATTGATACGTATGATGTGATAGACGAGCAAAGTTTTTCGCTTGATTGGGCTACGAATCCTTCGCAAAGTGCTACAGGGTACGCATTGCAAGTATTTGCAAAGGGAAATCCTGTTCCTTTTTATGATGGATACAACGTGGGCAATGCAACATCTTTCACTTTGGGAAACACGCCCAATCCGCCTCTTTCGCCTAATACGCATTATCTTGTCAGATTGCGTGCTGTCAATGCTTCTGGTAATTCTTCGGTTTCGGGGCAGGCAGATGTTTTGACCTTGCCTACCACTACCACAGCTACCACAGCTACGGAGGTAAGATACGACTTTACAAGCAGTAGTTTGCAGTTCAAGGCGAATTGGTTAGATGATGCCAAAGGAACAGGCGATGGTGTGATAACGGGCTACAAGGTAGATGTTTCGACAGACAATACGTTTGCTACAGGCGTAACTACTATTACCTCGCCTACAGTTGGGCTGGTTGTCAATAGTACAAACTTGCCTACTCTCACAGGCAATACTGTTTATTACTATCGTGTGAAGGCAAGCAATGCTTCGGGTGATGCCCTAACAGACTCGAATGTGATGAGTGTTTTGACTGTACCCAATGCCCCGCTCAATGTGCAAACAACCAATGTGCAAAGCGATAAGTTTACGGTCTTGATACCCACACCTACCATTCCCAACGTTACAAGCTATGTGCTTGATGTGGCAACGACTAACAACTTTGCTCCCAATACTTATAAAGTTATCAATGAAACATTGAACGCTTCTTTGGTAGGTTACACTGTTTCGAACTTGGAGGCAGGCAAGCTATATTATTATCGTATGCGTGCTGTCAATGCAAGTGGCGCGTCTAATTACTCCGCAGTGCGCAGTATCATCACCACGCCTGTTGCCTTGCCCGCACCTGTAGAGGATATTTTAACCGATTCTTTTGATGCACAATGGCAAGAAGTTGTAGGGGCAGATAGCTATATGTTGCAAATTTCTACGCAAGAAAATTTTGCCACCATTTTCGATAGTATTCCTGTATTGGCTGGCAATGCTGTAGCAGGCATAGAAACGAAAACAGTCAATTCGAACCTTGCCTACTTGGGCAATTACTACTACCGAGTGCGTGCTATCAAAAATGGCGTA
>RDXI01000095.1 GCA_004292795.1 Bacteroidota bacterium
CCTCCCAAATGGTGTCCCAAAGGGCTTTGTCGTAGTTTTTCCACGTTTCGAAGCCGAAAAAGTCCCTATAGCTTCCTGCAGGAATATTTTTAGCAATCAATGCCGCCTCTATCAAGAGCGTGCCAGAGCCACACATCGGGTCTATGAAATTGCTTTTTTTGTCCCAACCTGTGAGCAAGACCAAACCCGCCGCCAAGACTTCGCTCATGGGCGCGAGGTTCGTTTTGTCGCGGTAGCCACGCTTATGCAAAGACTCGCCTGAACTGTCTAACGAAACAATACAATGCTCTCTGCCCACAAACAAATTGATGCGCAAAGTCGGTCTGTCCAAATCTACCGAAGGTCGCCTGCCATAAATTTCTCGAAACCTATCTACTATAGCATCTTTGGTTTTTTGCTCCAAAAATTGCGAGTGATTGAAAAGGTTAGAATTGAGCGAACAATTTACTGCCAGCGTGCCATCGACATCGAGATAATCTTCCCAAGCAATGGCTTTTATTTTGTTGTATAGGTCTTGTTCGTCTTGCACCTCAAAATTTTCGATAGGCACTAACACACGCAAGGCAGTTCGCAAACAAAGATTTGCCCTATACATCATAGCCAAATCGCCTGTGAAACCTACGGCACGGTTATGCCTTTCGAGATTGGTCGCGCCCAATTCGGTCAGCTCGCCTATCAAAACATCTTCCAAGCCAAACATAGTTTGGGCAACCATTTTAAATGTATCAGTCATATATAAAAAAAACAATTCAATAATTCAATAATTCAATAATTCATAACTCAAATCACACCTTCACCCCAATCAACAAAATATCGTCTGTTTGGCGTTCATTGCCTTCTGTTATCCATTGTTCGAGAGTTTCGTTCAGGATATTGTGTTGTTCAGGCAAGGGCTTTTGATGTATTTCCAATAATTTTTTGCGCAAAGAAGCGGTCATAAACTTTTTGTGCGCCTTGCCTCCAAATTGGTCTTGGAAACCATCAGTAAATAAGTAAAAAGTAGTAGGCAAGGAAATGTCGACTATGTGCTTCGTGAATACTTTGTTCTCCTCGCGTTGCTCGCCTCCTATGCTTTTGATGTCCGCCTTGATAGTGTGCAAATGTTGGTTTTGGATATAAATAAGCGGATTTCTCGCCCCTGAATATGCCAATTTTTTGGCTTGATGGTCAATGACCGCAAGGGCAATATCCATACCATCGCGGTTGTTGGTTTCGGCTTGTCGGAGGACTCGCCTAATGCCTTTGCTCATTTTATTCAAAATCAAATCAGGCTCAAGCGTATTGCGGTTTACGATAATTTCAGTCAATAAATCATTGCCCAAAAAGCTCATAAATGCACCGGGGATTCCGTGTCCTGTGCAATCCACAGCCGCGATAAAAATCTTGCCTGCGTGTTCGTTGATATAATAAAAATCTCCCGAAACAATATCTCGAGGGCGATACAAAATGAAGCTATGCGGAATGGTATGTGCGATAAATTCCAAAGAAGGCATAAACGCTTCTTGTATATTTTTGGCGTAACTAATGCTTTGCGTGATGTCAAAATGCTGTTTTTGGATTTCCGTTTTTTGCGCAGATACTGTTTCGAGGGTAGTCGATATTTCTTCGTTCAGTTGGTTCAGTTCTTCGTTCAATTCCTGCATCATTTCCTTTTGTTCGCGGAGTTTGATTTTAGAATTTTTCAACATTTTGGTTCGAATATGCACCACACTTGCCAAATATATAGGATAAAATAAGGTAAGCAAACCACTCGCAACCGTAAGCCCAAAAGAAACAGGCTGAAAGAACTGAAAACCCATCACAAGCCCCGCCCACGCATAATTGAGGAAAGCTATAGCCGTGCCTATGACAAAATATTTTGTACCATGTGCCAACATAATGTTTGTCATGGTAAGCATACAATACAACAGCGCGGGAGCGGAAAAAATGTCTATCATATTGCCAAACAACCCACACAAACCCACATCAAAGAGCATACAAATTCGCTCATGGCGTTCATTGAAGCCAGTGCGAAAATATTGTATGCCAAAAGTAATGTGCGGATACAGCAGGCAAGTTCCCAACAAAGCATAGCCCAGCGTAGGCAAGGTTTTGTTTTGCTCATAATAATGAACAAATACCAATGCAAACGCTATCCAATAACAAACAACAGCAGAAATATAATAGAACCAGTGTATGAACAGTGGTTTTTTAAATGTGTTCATGCACTCAAAAACGATATATAATTTTTAGGGCGTTGTTAGCCCTAAAAATTGCCCTCCAAAATAATTATCCTAAGAATGATTTTAATGCCTTGCTACGCGAAGTTTGGCGCAAACGCCTGATAGCTTTTTCGCGTAATTGGCGTACCCTCTCGCGTGTGAGGTCAAGTTTTGTGCCTATTTCATCAAGCGAAAGAGGCATTTCGCCATTCAAGCCATAAAAGAGCGTAAGAATGTCTGCCTCGCGTTGGGTAAGCGTAGAAAGTGCCTTTTGAATTTCGAGGCGCAAAGAGTCCCACATAAGCGGTTTGTCAGGAATTTGCTTGCCGTCATCTTCCATAAGCTCGAGGAGTGTTCCGCCATCTTCGCTGTTCGACAAAGGCGCGTCCACCGAAATATGTCGGCTCGAGATACGAATAGTATCCAAGACTTCGCTCTGCGTGATGTCAAGCACTTCCGCCAATTCCTCTGCGGAAGGTTCGCGTTCAAATTCTTGCTCAAGCTGTGAGAAAGTACGCGAAAGTTTGTTCAAAGCACTTACCCTGTTGAGAGGCAAGCGCACAATACGCGACTGCTCGGCAAGAGCTTGCAGGATAGATTGGCGTATCCACCACACCGCATACGAAATAAACTTAAAGCCCCGCGTTTCATCGAAGCGTTGTGCCGCCTTTATCAAACCCAAGTTTCCTTCGTTGATAAGGTCGCCCAGCGCAAGCCCTTGGTTTTGGTATTGTTTCGCAACCGACACCACAAAGCGCAAGTTTGCCTTCGTCAGTTTTTCGAGTGCCGCCATATCGCCCTCACGAATACGGCGGGCAAGGTCGACTTCTTCGTCGGGGTGTAGCAACTCCACACGACCAATCTCTTGCAGGTATTTGTCAAGGGATTGGCTTTCGCGGTTGGTGATTTGCTTATTGATTTTTAATTGACGCATAGAAAGGCTCCATCAAATGGCAATTTTCCTTATTAACGTAGTTTAGCCAAAAAAGTGTTATCAGGGCTTTCAAATATTTCCCCAAAAAATATTTTGGCTGTATGATTTGCAAAGTTACACAATTTTGTTTAGTATTGCCCAATATATCTTGACATTATCCCCTAAACGCAACACTTTAATATGTTAATCCGATTATTTTGCTATATAGGAGCTTGCCTACTGCCCGCCGTTGCTTGGGCGCAATATGGAGTGGGCTATGCAGAAAAAGGCGTTATTTCGTACTATCCCAACAAATTCAAACGCATTACAGCGAGTGGCGAAACGTTTGACAGCGAGGCATTGGTGGCTGGGCATAAAAAAATCCCTTTCAACAGCCTTGTCCGCATTACCAACTTGAACAACGGCAAAACCGTTGTAGTGCGTGTGAATGACCGTGGACCCTATGCGTATGGACGCATCATGGACATATCCGAAGGCGCGGCACGCAAGATTGACCTGCTCGCCACAGGCACAGCCAAAGCCGAGATAGAAGTCATCAGTGATGGAAGCAACTCCTCTGCCAAAGACGAACCCAAGGAGAAAGAGCCTAAAGAAAACCCCAAAATCACTTCGAGCAACGAAGCAAACTTCGTAACAGGCAAGACCTACAGCCGTTGGGCAACCCAAAAATTCCCGAAAGGCTACACGCATCAAGTAGGTTCGTTCAATGAATTGGCGCGTGCCATCGAGCATTGCCAAATCTTAGAAAATCGGGGCTTCAAAAATGAAAAGATTTTTATTTATGTCGATTGGGTGAAGTACCAAAAACTTTACAAGGTTTTTGTAGGCGAGTTTGCCCTGCAAACGGAAGGCGAGAGCCTCAAGCAACGCCTAAAACTTACCTTAGGCAATGGCAGTGTTTGGACAAGGCAACATATTACAGATTGATTTTTCCAAGTTTTTTATCAAAACAAAGATTTGAAGGCGATGCACTCTAAAAAGGTATAGCAAAATAGAGATACAAAAAATGTATCTCTTTACCGCTATGCCTCAGTCGACCATACTCATGGCGACTCTGCTTTTCAAAAGGCAACTTGAAAATTTACTATAAAAAGCTCTAAATTAGAAGCTTGGATATATAAACAGTTTTTTTTATAAGCCTTACACCTAAATTCAACTAAAAAAATCGTTGTTGAATTTATCAATTAAAGTAATATCATCAAACAAATTTTCTATCAAAGTTGTTTTTGTGTTTAAGATTTCAGTAAAATTATAATGTTCTTCTTTTATTTTTATTATTGAATAGTCGCTTTTATTTATAAAATATGTTGTTTTTTTATCAAAACCATCTATTTTTTTATTATGCTTGTTTATATGAATGAGCATTTTACCCAAAGTATCTTCAATTTTGTCTAAAGTATCTTGTTCATAGTTTTCATATTGTGTAACAACATAGTAAGGTACTCCATTTTCTTGATTTTCGCTCACAATACTTGAATTTGTTAAAAAGTCTAGTGAATACCCCAAAAGAAAAGAGATAATGGTATTGTTTCCATTGCAAACATAATGAGCTGAAGATGCATCGTACTGTTGAGGGGTTAAGAAAGCATTTACACTATTTTCTGATATTCGTTTGTCATGAGGTACAAAATAAGAGGAACTTAGATAAAGATTATTTTTTCCTACAACTTTATTATGCATTTCCCCACCTTGAAATGAATCAATCTCTTGAGAAACAAAAAATAGTTTTTTTGAATCAGAAATAAAATAAGTTTCTGATTCTATTTTGTTTTTATATGTTCCACCAACTTCTTTGATGCAGGAGGTCTTAGCAGAATATGAAATTATGTTGGTATAACGTATTATAACGTTTTCAAATATTTCTTGGAATTGCTTCATATACTTGGAAATTAAAAAATATAATTGATTGTTTATTTAATAATAAAATTCTAAACAAATTTACAAACCTGTCATTGTCATTATTCATAGTGAATTGATAAAGTAGGTAAGTAAATTTGTTTAGAGTAGAAGACAATAGAACTCAATTTAAAATCAAATTTTTTCACAATATTACCCATTTTCTTATTCGGGAGGGTTATATATGAAGCTTTGAATTGAATTTGAAATGTACATTTTAATTTAGTAAAGTACATAAATAAGTCCGAAAAGCTACACGTCCAGTTGCCCATGCCTGACAAGCCGCATCTTTTTTACACTTAACCATGTTGTCTGTATATTCCTGAAGAGCGTCAGCAACACATTCATAAAAACCCATAATAACATATATAGGATCATTTGGATTATCAATTAGAATATCTGAGATAACAGAAGCTAATATAGACCTTTTTTCCTGTAAAGTGCTTTGTTGAAATTCAGGGAGGTCATTTTGGAATATTTCATATTCCTGTAATAAATAACTTTTTTGGTTTTGATACAAGGTTTCTGAATAACCTAAAAAGCCTAAAGGGTTTTCAGGAATATTGTTACTTGATAAGTATGCATTAGCAATCGCACTTGCTTCTCGTTTTTGTTCCTCAGTAAAACTACTACTCAAATGGTAAGATGTAGCTGTAATTTGCAGGATTGTTGTTAAATAATTTCGAAAATGAATATTATTTAAACACTTTTCTTGCAAACTAAGATTGATACCATTTTTATTGCCGTGTGCGTTTACTGATTTCAGTTTGAGGAGTAATATCCTCACTAGTTTTTTGACATCCGATAAATAGCAACAATAATAGTGCCATTAGCGAGAGGGAAAAGATGTTTTTCATGGGTTTTGTAGGATTGGGGGAAAGTTTGAAAATAAATAAAAAAAGTTGTGTAATTACTTGCTTTTTCTGCAGAAAGCACTAACTTTGCTACAAAAATAGCGCGTTTTTATGTGTTATCCAAACTCTTTCACAATCCTTTTTCAACACTTATGAAACTTCATGAAAAAATCCGCTTTCTACGTGCCTTCAAAGGCTTTAATCAAGAACAAATGGCTGAAAAGTTAAATCTTTCGCCTAATGCTTACAGCAAAGTAGAGCAAGGCAAAACAGACATCACACCCGAAAGATTGGCAAAGATAGCAGATATTCTCGAAATGACAAGCGAAGATATAAAAACTTTTGAGGAAAGGCTGATGCTCAATAAAATTGAGGGCGGAACAAACACAAATTTTGTGAATGGGATAAATTTATCTGAAAATTTCGAAAAAGAACGTGAATCATATAAAGCGCATATAACAGACTTACAGAAGCAAGTAGTAAGCCTTGAAAAGCAAGTAGAAAACTTATATAGTCTTTTGCGGACAAGATGAACTATAGCTTATTTTTCAATGTTTTGAGGCAGTCTAAGTTGTGCAACACGACTTCAAAGATAGCTCGATTGTAGGGGTACAGTACACACCCCAAAATGCTTTAGGTATATTTCAAAGTATTCAAACACAGCTAACAGCTATGCAAAAGAATAATAGGTAGCTGTATTTGGCTTAATATCTTTATATATTGGAGTTTTTTCACTAAATTTGGGGCAAGTATGAAAAAAGACAATCTTTCTACACTTGCCGAAGTGAGGGCATTTGGGCATATTGAATTTTTGGCAAAACAACTCGTGGAGGGTTTTATTACGGGCTTGCACCGCTCACCCTTTCATGGGTTTTCGGTGGAGTTTGCCGAGCATCGCCTCTACAACACAGGCGAAACCACGCGCCACATAGATTGGAAAGTGTATGCCAAAACAGACCGCATCTATACCAAACGCTACGAAGAGGAAACCAATTTGCGTTGTCAGCTATTGCTTGATGTGTCGCCTTCGATGTATTATCCCGAAAAGAGCATCGCCAAGTTGTCATTTGGTGCGCTTGCCTCCGCCGCCATAGCCTATATGCTCCAAAAGCAAAAAGACGCGGTAAGCCTTTGTACTTTTGCCGATACTATCATAGACCACTTTCCTACTAAGTCCACGCCTTCGCACTTGAATAAATTGTTCATTGCCTTGCAAAGTATTTGGGAAAAGGAAATCAAAGAACCCGAAAAAAGAAGCGAAACTGATGCCTACAAAGGTTCGGTAACGGAAACCCTGCACCAAATAGCCGACAAAATTCCACGCCGTTCTTTGGTGGTGATTTTTAGCGATATGACGGAGCGCGTAGATGAACACAATTACGAAGCTATGTTCTCTGCCTTGCAACACTTGAAGCACAATCAGCACGAAGTTTTGTTGTTCAATCTCATAGACCGCAAAACAGAACTCGACCTCGACTTTCCTAACCAACCCACGATATTTGTGGACATAGAAACAGGAGAGCGTCTGAAGCTCGACAGCCCTGCGATGGCAAAACAAACCTATACAGAACACAAAAAAGCCTTTTACAACGACCTCAAACTTCGCTGTGGGCAATACAAAATAGAACTTATCGAAACCCAACTACCCGAAGGGCAGGGCTTTGTAGATGTGCAACAAAAAATAAATGATGTCCTTACGGCTTATTTGATAAAACGTAGCAAAATGAAATAAGTCCTTGCCTGTCCTATGTAGGCAAGGAGCATACGCATAAACAACAAAACTTGCCTACAAAAAGCAAATTTCTGAAAATAATAATCGAAAAATAAATGCTGTTTTTGGTAAAGTAAAAATCAACTTGCACGTTTGTAGCGCACCCTTTCTAGGGTGTGTCGCATAACAATCGCTACCCCGCACCCTAGAAAGGGTGCGCTACAGACTTTTTCTATAGGCACTTTAAAAATTATTTTAGTATTAGTTCGCTTACGCGGAAGCGGGACGCTTCAGTTAGGTAGGCAAAAGCCTTAGGCTTGCACCAGTGAATTATTTAGCTTGTCTACTGTTTGTTTGCCTTATCACTAGCGTATAAAAAACCGCTTGCCTGCCCTGCGTAGGCAATTTTTTTACACCCCTAACCACTCTAACGCCTCTTCTTCAGTTGCAAAACGTTGCAATTCGAAAGGGGTATTGCCTGCTTCTTCTACTGTTTGTTCAGTAGAAAGTTCTACAATAAAATCTTTGGGATTGATGACCGCAAACTTTTTTACGCCTGTTTCAGCGCAAGCCATCACCAACGTAGTCGCTATCCAAGCCTGAATATCTACAGTGTAAACAAATTGGCGATTGCTGTCATTGCCCATAAAATACATGGGTTTGTGATGCTTTATCAAGTTAGCTGAGGAAGCCATCATAGTTCTTACTTCAGCGTCTGTGGCATCTATGTTGTCATCAACCCATACATTTTTCATAAAAGTAGGGGTTACCAATAACAAGGTGTTGTATTTGTTTTTTTCGAGAATTTGCATAGTTTTAAAAATGTAATAGGTATGTTTTGAATGATTGTGAACGACTATCTTGGCAAGCCAGAAAACTCGCGTATAGCACCGCTCATTTCGCGGGCATCTTTCACGCCCACAATGGTATAAGAAACGCCCTCTACGTACTTAAATAAGATAGATTTTTGTTGCATTTCAGGACGAAACTGTCCGAAGGCTTGCAAGAACCAAAGCGTAAAACTAAGCACTAAAATACTGCGCAAAGAGCCAAAAATAGAGCCTGAAATATTATCCCACGCGCCCGGGAAGTCGTATTCTATTTCTGTTTTGAGGTATTTCCCCAAGGTACTCAACAAGATAAACGTAGCACCCACCGAACTCGCAAACAACATAGAGGCAAAGGCATTGATGCCTGAAGTGTTGTTGGAGAACGCAAACACGTATGTTTCCAAGAGTGCGAAAATGACGCTCAATATCTTGAAGCTAATAGCAAAGGCTATCAAAAAATGGAGCGCGTGAACGAGGTCGTCTAAAACGCCGTTCTTCCAGCCCATATACCCACCCCAAGCAATAGGGGCGATAATCATAATATCTAACCAAGGAATAAGACTCATAGCAGGAGAGGGGATTGAAAGCGAAAAGGTTGTAAGACAAAAGACAAGCGAAACGCCCTCTTTCATCTTTCAACCTTTCTTTTATGCGAGTAATTGTTTGACCATTTGCGAAACAGCTTTGCCATCAGCCTTGCCTGCCAATTCTTTGGTAGCAACTCCCATCACTTTGCCCATGTCAGAAGGCGCAGACGCACCCACACGCGCAATAATGGCTTGTAGTGCTTCTTTCAGTTCAGCCTCCGACAGTTGTTTAGGCAAGTAGCTTTCGATAATCTCAAGCTCTGCTTTCTCCTTGTCGGCAAGGTCTTGCCTGTTTTGTTTTTCAAAAATTTCAGCTGATTCTCTGCGCTGTTTGGCGGCTTTGCTCAAGAGTTGTATTTCTTCGGCTTCTGTAACCTCGGTGCCATGCACTCTGCCTTCTTTGGTTTCTTCGAGTAGTATCAAGGATTTGATAGCACGCAGGGCAGTAAGCTTGTCTTTTTCTTTGGCAAGCATTGCCTGTTTGATGTCGCTTTCTATTTGGGTTTTAAGGCTCATTATTGGTTAGATATTAGAATTGTTAAAAAATCAAGGTAAGATAACGCTAATAAGGGCGCACTTGGACTTTGGGCTTTTCAGCCAATGGCACGATAAAAATATAGTTTTTCTGGATACGTTGTCCGCGCATCAGGGCATAGCCCACATGAACGGGTGTGCGCGTTTCTTGCACTTTGCCGTTTACGGTGGTGCGCTGTACGGTAATGGCATCAAAGCGTTGTCCTTCTATGTCATCGCCTTTGCTTGTCATACGGAAGCCTGTCGCGTTCACACAATCCACGCGCACTATAGGGAACTCGCTTGCGTTGGTGGTTCTTTCGTTGCCTGTGAAGGCGCGAATCCAATCGCAACCGCCATCATTTGATACTGTAACCGTAACTTCGTGACGGCTAAATTCGCCTTTCTTGCCTACGTCTCTTTGGGTGCTACTTCTGATGTTATACACTACAGAAATACCTGAAGGCAAGGTAAGTGGCACATTTTCTGCAAGTTCCATACTTTGAGCAGATAGGCATTGCGCCCAACCCAAAAAGCACACAAGGAACAGATACTTTTTCATCATAATTTTAGATAACTTGATTTAGCAAAGATATGTTTTAGTGTTGAAAAAAACAATCGTTTTCGCTTTTTTTGCAATAGGTTTTTATGTTTCTTGTGCTATTACCTTGATAATAAGGAAGTTATAGCTTTTAACACAATCATAATATTGCGCTAAAAATCAAACGCTTGTCTTTTTCTATTTGTGCTGTATCTTTGCTACATGAAACGAATAGCCTTCACTTTTATTTTTGCCATGTGCATTTTGCCTGCTTGGGCGCAAACAGATGCCTTTCCTACAGGGGCGCGTGCTTGGGCAGTGGGCAATGCTACGAGTACATTGGCTGACGTTTGGGCAGTGGGCAATAACCCTGCGGGCATAGCGTCTGTAGAAAAAGTGGGCATAGGCTTGAGTTATCATGCTTCGCCTTTGATGATAAGCAACTTCAATACTTTCGCGCTTGTGTATGCGCAAGCCTTGCCTGCCAAAAGGGGCGTGCTTGGGGTGCAAGTGTCGCGTTTTGGCGATAAGGTGTATAGCGAAACCAAATTAGGGCTTGCCTACGCGTATTCGTTTCAAAAACTGCACATAGCTGTAAAGACCAATTTTGTGCAAATAGCCCAACAAACACTAGGTAGCCAAGCGCGTTTTACGTTTGAGTTCGGGGCGCAAGTTCCTTTGAATAAATACCTCAAATTAGGAGCGCATATATACAATTTTACGCAAAGTAGTTTTGTTGATGGGGTAGGCAAGGCATACTCGATTCCTACTTCGCTTAGGTTGGGGCTTGCCTACCAACCCATTTCGAGTCTTTCGTTTTTTGGGGAAATAGAAAAAACACTTGCCTTGCCTGCTTCGCCTCGCTTGGGGGTGGAGTATGAAATCCACAAAAATCTTACCCTTCGAACAGGCGTACAAGCACATGGACAAACTGCCTCCAATACGCAAACTTTCGCCCAATTTGCAGGCTTGGGCTTGAAATTCAAGCAGGTAAGACTCGCCTACGCGCTTGCCTCCCAAAACGGCTTGGGCGTGGGGCATCATATCGGGGTTTCGTGGCAAAAGTAAGCATTTGATTTATCAAATGCTTACGCATTGGCTAAAGCATTTGATTTATCAAATGCTTACGCATTGGCTAAAGCATTTGATTTATCAAATGCCTACACATTCGCTAAAGCACTATCCAAAATCCATTGCAAGACCGCCAAAACGCGGTGAGGTTCATCAAAAGTAAGCGGTATAAAATGGGTGTCGATGTATAGGTTCTTGCCTTCCAAAACCAAAAATGCCCACGTGAAAGCATTGGTAACACAGCCAAAAATGCGCTTTTGAGGGCGTTGTTGGCGTTCATTGAAAAGCTGTGTGGCGTACATTTCAGACGCACATTGCCCAAAACCATCATAAATAGAGTCTTTTTTACCCTTTACTACTAAACAAAAAACAGGGGCTTGTATGGTAAATGTATTAGCCACTGTAGAAAGTAGGAAATCACAATACCCTTTCAACGAAAGTTTGCTGTCCACATTAAACTCATAGCCCGAAAAAAAACTAAATTTGTCGGGATTTTGGCGTTTGAGTTCTTTGATAATGGGCGTAATGATAAGCTCCAATTTGGCTTTTTCGGTATAAAGGGCTTCTTTGGAGGCTTCGCTCAACTCTTGCAACAGATGAGCAGTAGGCGAGAAAGTAGGCAAGCCTTTCGGCACAAAAGCGTGCTTAAAGTTGCTTATGCCGAGCATTGTTTGGATATCTTCGAGTTTGAAATCTTTGTATGCCATAAACAGGAATTTTAAGCAAAGTTACGAACTTGCCTACGCGGGTAGGCAAGAATATCTATTCGTTTCGTGGTTGAAAAATAATCGTTTCTTCCGCTTGTTTGAAGGTAATATCGAACAAGTCAAAAACAACTTCACGCCCCAAAATCATATCTTCGATGCTGTCATCTTGTACCCAAGCAAAATGATTGTCAAAAGTAATACCTTCTACAGTAATAGCTACTTTTTTCATCAAATAGGCAATGCTACTACCAACTCCTTGCGCCTTCATCACTACATCTTGTGCAGTGCGTTGAAAACCTAATCTTTTTCCAAATTCATGCGTTACCAAAGAAATATCTGCGCCACTATCCACCAACAAAGCCTCTGTACCTCCATTTTTGTCAAGTGTGGGAAAATAGACAGGATACGTGGGTATCCATAGATTATTCTTCAGGCTTTTTATTCGCAAGCTCAAAATGCGCACGGCACCCATATTCTTGGGGACATGAAAAGTGTAGTATTGAATGGGCTTATCTTTGAGGCGTTCTAAAAGTTCATCATACGTATCTGCAAAGTCGTAAATTTTATAATCTACTACTGCAATAACTTTGCCTTTATAGATAGGATTAGTTTGAATATCGTACTGCCAAATGTTTTTCATACACAATAATTTTATGCAAATATACGATTTTTTATCGATTTTCTCCAAAAATGTAGTTTTCCTTTGGGTTGTTTCATAAAAGTTTCTCAAGAAAAAGCTATGAAAATAGCTTTTTTACATAGCTTTTTCATAGCTTTTTTGAGAAAAAAGCTATCTTTGCCTTTATGAAACCTATTCTTCTTTCTATACAAGCCTTTGGCGCATTTCATACCAAACAAGAGATTGATTTTCAAAAGTTTGCAAGACCACTATTTTCGATGCTATGTCGTATGCGCTTTATGGCGAAACCACAGGCGGGCGCAAAAATATGCGCTCCGACTATGCAGACGAAAAGACCGAAACCGAAGTGGAGTTTGTCTTTCGAGTGGGTATGCAAGCACATAGAATTGTGCGTAGGCTGAAAGTGTCGGGAAGGATAGAAAAGAGCGTAACGGAAAAACAATTCTACGAACAAGGTGTGTGGAAAGATGGTATTTTCACGCCTGACAAAGAGCCTTTGACCAAAAAAACAGACATCAAAGACAAAGTAGAACACATATTGGGCTTCACAGAGGCACAATTCAAGCAAATTATTGTCTTGCCTCAAGGGAATTTTCAGGAATTTTTGCGCTCCAAGAACAACGAAAAAACGGAGGTGTTGCAAAAACTGTTCAATGCAGATATTTACAGGCAAATCCGCGAAAAATTGGAGGAGAGGGGCAAGGAGTACCAACGCAAACACGAAGAACTTGAAACCAAAATAACGACTATCCTACAGGCAAATCAGCTTAGGAATTTTGATGAAATAGAGCAATTAGTGGCGCAATACACACAGGATATTGCACAACTCGAACAGTCCTTGCCTGCTGTAAAGGCACAATTTGACAAGGCATTGCTGACGCTGAAAGACGCGCAAGAGTTAGACAAAATTTTTCAGGAATTGGCAGAAGCCGAAACCAAACTTGCCTCCCACACCAAAAATCAGGAGGCAATGACGCAACTCCTCGAAAAGCTAAAACGCAACGAAAATGCCGAGCCTTTCAAGGCAGATATGGCGCAGTTGGGCGGATTGGAAAAACAGCGTACAAGTTATGAGGCAAATATTTTGCAACAGCAATCTATCATTTTGCGGACTGAAAAGAAAATCGTGGAAATCAACCACATTTTGAAAGAACATCAGGAAACTTGGGAGGAAATCATAGAACAAAATAAATTGAAAATCAATGATTTAGAAAAAATAAAACCCAAATTTGAAGAAATTTCCCAAAAAGAAAAAGACCTTACCGCACTTTCGCAAAACCTGCTCAATGCCCAAAAAGACCTCCAAAACCTTCGCGTCCAATACGACAAAGTGGTAGCGCAAGAAATGGAATTGAAGGAAAAGGCAAAAGACCTCGAAACGCTCAAACAAGACAAAGGCAAGTTTGAGCAAATATTGGCGCAAATGAAGGAGAAAAACCTTGCCTACCAACAGCGCGTAGCGGTTTTGGAAAAATATAAACAAATCGAAAAACTCGTAAAAGAGGCAAGTGAAAATGAACAAAAACAAGGCAACGAAGCTCAACAAAAACGCGAGGTGTACAATCTCTTAGATGCGCAATGGCGTAATAGTCAGGCGTTTGCGTTGGCGGAAACGCTGGAAGCAGGCAAACCTTGCCCCGTTTGTGGCTCGGAACATCACCCACAAAAAGCCACCCAAACCACGCAAATCGTGAGCGAAGAACAGCTCAAAAAGGCGCAAAAGGCGTATGACGAAGCAGAGAAAAAATACAGAACCGCCATAGACACAAGGCAACAACACGAAAAGGCTTTGGCGGAAGAATTGGCGGTAGGCAAGAGCTTACGCGAACAATTAGGCGAACTTGCCTCCCTGACTGCCGAGCAAATGCAGGCAAGGGTAGGAGAGGCGCAAACCAATTTTGCACAAGCCCAACAAGCCGAACAAGAGTCCGCACAAGTACAACAAAAAATAACTGCCCTTGCACAAGAATTGGCAAGTATAGAACAGAAAATAAAAACCAACGAAAACAAGGAAAACGAACTAAAAACAGCTATTGCGGTGCAAAGTAATCTTGTGCAAGCCTTGATAAAGGACATTCCAAAAGAAGTGAACAACGAGGCGGAACTCAAAGAACGTATGCACCGCTTGGCTGACGAAAAAGAAACCGCGCAAGACCTTTTGCACAAACATCAGCAAGAACTCCAAACGGAAATAGGCAAGATGGAGAAGGCAAAACACACCATTGAAGAAGACGAAAAACACCTGAACGGGAGTCGAACTGAAAAACGAAAAGGCATCTTAGACACTATCAAAGACCTTGAAAAAAGTATTCAAAACAACTTGGCGAAGTACGGTTTTGTGGAAACAAAAGAGGTTTTGGAGGCTATTTTGAAAGAGGACGACAAACAAACCTTCAAACAAAAAGCCGAAAAATACAACGCTGAAAAGACAAAACTACAGGCTTTGCTTGATGAGAAAAAGAAAAAAATAGGCACAAGGTCGAAGCCTGACCTTGCCTTGCTTAACCAAGAAGTAGGCAAGCTCGAAGTTGAGTATATGCAAAACAACGAAAAACTGACCAAGGCAAAAACCGAAAAAGACCGCATCAATCAACAACGAAACGAAATAGACAAACAACAAACGGAACTGCAAGAGCTAAACGAAACACATGAAGGCTTGCCTGAACTCGTGAATGTGGCGAATGGCAAGAACGAAATGCGCCAAAAATTCGAGATTTTTGTGTTGTCGGTCTTTCTCGATGAAGTATTACATTATGCTAATCAACGCCTCGATTTGCTCTCCAATGGGCGTTATCAGTTGGAGCGAAGTGAAGATGTGGTAGATGGACGTAAAGGCGCGGGTATGGATTTGTTGGTGTTCGACCAATATACGGGTACGGCTCGCCCTGTGGAAAATTTATCAGGAGGCGAAACGTTTTTCACGTCTTTAGCACTTGCATTGGGCTTGGCGGATACTGCCGTAGCGCAGGCGGGAGGCAGGTCGCTTGATGCTATGTTTATAGATGAAGGTTTCGGTACGCTTGACGCGGAAACCCTCGACTTGGCTATCAAAACCCTGCATACGCTAAGTGATGAGCAACGTTTGGTGGGCATCATTTCCCACGTAGCCGAGCTAAAAGAGCGTATTCCTGCCAAATTGGAGGTAAGGAAAATGAAAAATGGTAGTGTGGTAAAAATTTCTTGATACTTATGTATATGAAAAATATATGTTTGATGTTGCTTGCCTGCATGATGTGTTGGTGCAATGCATTTGCGCAAATAGAATCGGGAGGTATGGTTGGGTGTTTTCGCGACCCAACAATTTACTTTGATTTGAACAGTAGTGCGTGGAAACAAGCACATGAAACTGTTTTGCAAAATGTGCTAAAATTCATGCTCGAGAAGCCTGAGTATATGATGGAAATATCAGGATATAGCACTTCTGACGAAAAAAATGGTCAGGAACTATCAGAAATGAGGGCGCAAGTAGCAGGAGATTATTTCATAGCGCGAGGAATACCCAAAGATAGGTTGGTAATCGTTGGCTATAGTCATACACGCCCCGATATTCCAGAAGAGAGCGACAAAAAAGGTGAAAACAGGCGTGTTGAATTTTATATACATTACAAGTAATACAAGTTTGTAATTGTAGAAGATAGAGAAATTTTACTTTGCTATAAAACAATGCTTTCTTAACCCAAGTCAATGAAATTGTAGGCAGGCGCGCCTAATTTTGCATCATCAAATAATAATTTTTATGATGAGAGCGATAGCCTCCAACCAATACGGCTCTGCCGAAGTGTTCCAACACTGCGAAATAAACAAGCCTCAACCCAAACCGCATCAGGTCTTAGTCCGAAACCATGCGACCACCGTAACAGGTGCAGATATTATGATGCGCGAAGGCAAGCCTTTTGTGGGCAGGCTTTTTATAGGGTTGCGAAAGCCCAAAAGCACTGTGCTTGGTTTTGAATTTGCAGGCGAGGTAGAACAAGTAGGCGAGGCAGTAACGCGCTTCAAAGTGGGCGACAAAGTTTTCGGAGGTACTACACATTTAGGCTGTTATGCCGAATATGTCTGTGTAAACGAAAATGACGTGATAACAACCATACCCGATAACATCAGTTACGAAGAAGCCGCCCCTGTGAATGGAAGTGCTGTAACGGTTATGAATTTTTTGAGAGGTTTGGGCAACATACAAGCCAATCAAAAAATATTGATAAACGGTGCTTCAGGAGGCTTGGGAACGTATGCGGTACAAATTGCCAAATATTTCGGGACGGAGGTTACAGGAGTATGTAGCACGCCCAATGTAGAAATGGTCAAATCCATTGGCGCGGACAGTGTGATTGATTATCTGAAAGAAGACTTTACCAAAAATGGCATACAATACGACCTCATTTTCGACACAGTAGGCAAGCGGTCTTTCGCGGAATGTAAAAAATCACTCACTTCGCAAGGTATGTATCTTTCGGCTGTACTCAATCCGACTTTGTTGGGGCAAATGATGTGGACGGCTATCGCAGGCGGAAAAAAAGCAAAATCTTCGGCTACAGGTATGCTTCCTATAGCGAAACGTTTGGCGTATTTTGAAGAAATAAAAACGCTTTTGGCAACAGGGAAAATCAAAACAGTGATTGACAACCGCTATACATTGGCACAAATGGCAGAAGCGCACCGATATGTGGAGAAAGGACACAAAAAAGGAAACATTGTGATAACTATATAACGTCATTTTTCATAATGCGCTTCCTGATACGGCTCAAAGACTCAGGCTTCACACCGATATAGCTTGCAAGTTGATATTGTGGTACGCGCTGAAAAAGGTCTGGTCTGGATTGCAAAAGTTTCAGATAACGCTGTTCAGGCGAGTCGGTCAAGTAAGATGTCATAGCTTTTCGTTGCTCTTGAAAAACTGTTTCCATCACAGCCCGCGAGATAGTTTCGAAACGTGGAAATTGTTTGAATATATGTTGTGCTTCTTCTTCATTGCCCATACTCAACGTAGTATCTTCCACACAAACCAAATTATGCAAAATGGGTTCTTGTGGCGTAAAACTATTGAACGGTATCGCCCACTGATTTTCTGTATAAAAATTAGTCGTTTTTTCCTCACCATCAACCACCAAATACTCGCGCAAACAACCTTCCCATACAAAATACGTACTCGCTATGGTTTGCCCTGCTCGCCACAAAAAAGTCCCTTTTTGCACTGTTTTTACATTCGCTCCTTCATCAATCGCCCTTGCCTCCTCTGCTGTGAGTGTGGCAAGGGTAGAAAAATACTGCACAAGTTTGTTCTCCATGTTTCGAAAGGGTGTTTTTGTCTTTTTAGAGCCTGTTCAAATTTTTTTGGTAGTGCATTTTTAGCCCCAGAGGGGCGATATCTTTGTAGAAAAGCCGTTCCACCAACAAGAACCCCGTAGGGGTGAAATCTTAAGATGTCGCCCCTACGGGGCTTTGATAATCTTGACAATGTCATTGCTACAAAGATATCGCCCCTCTGGGGCTACCAAGCAAAATTATTTTTGAACAGGCTCTAAACATAGTGTAGTAGGCAAGTCGGAAGTCGCAACTTGCCTGCCTACTTTGTGCCAAAATTTATTTTTCACCCATCAACTTTTTTACATCTGCATTGGGTAATTGTGTAAGTTCATTTTTGGCTTTTTCCGAAACAGGGATATTCCAAGCATCAAAAAAACCGCTCAAATTCTCGCCTACCGTTTCCGAATATACCTTGAGCCATACATCTCGTTTTTCATCATCATTTTTAGGCAAGGCATCTTTAGGCATTTGCTTATATTTTTTGAATACACGCTTCAGTGCGTCCCAGCCATAATTTTCTATCAGTTGTTTATACATCATAAGCGCGATAAACGGTTCTTTTTTCCAAGTTTCAAAAGATTTGCCTTCGTTGATATACTTTTCCCAAAGTTTTTTCAAAACTGAAAAGCGTAATGTTTCAATGGCTTGTTCATTTTTGGCATTCATCACAGTTTCGAGGGCATACATAGAAAAAAGGTTGCAAGTTACTTCTGTTGTGCCATCAAATGTCCAAGCACTTTCTTGGTGATTATGCCCCAATTCGTGTACGAAGCCCCATTTTTTGGTATCTGTCAAGTTTATGATATTGGCTTGCTCATCTACATAATCCTTGCCTACGTGTGCCATGATGGGATACCCAGAGTGCATATATCCTAATGAAATTTGTCTATCAAACGCCAAACGCATTTTGTGTGGTTTTTTTATATCCCAATCTACTAAATCTCTGTTGGCGGCTTGTATTTTGTCCCAAAATTTGGCTACTTCATCAGGATTTTCTAAGTCTTTGAGGTATTCGCTCTCAACGGTAAAGGCAAAGTTATTGCCTTCTATTTCTCCCCAAGGTGCGGGAGCATAGCGGATTTTGTTTTTCCATTCTTCCAACGAGGTACTGCCCAATTTGAAGAAAGGAGCTTCTACCGCGCCTGCTATTTGAAGCGTGAGATTTTCCCCTTGATAATTTTCAGGAACTTCTATATAAATCATACCACCAAAAGGGTTGAATACTTCGTTCTTGCCTGCGTTCATGGGGTAGGCAAGCGATATTTCGGGGTGTCTTTTCCAAGCCCCTTCTACTTTGTAAAGTTTGTCGGTATGCGTGCCTATGCGTATTTTGAAAATGCCTTGTTTTACCTCGCCTGCGGTGAGCGTTACTGCCTCGCCTGCTTGTGCATATAGCCCTGTGCAATGCCAATAAGGAACTTTGGTATCAATCGTAATTTTTTTGATGACTTTAGGCGAGCCTTTGGGTGCGCTCTTAGGAAAATCAGAGGCAATTACAAAAGGCTTTTCTTGCCTTCTCACTAAGTTGCTCATCACGGTACTCAACGCCATGCCATATATATTTTTGTCTGCAGTTTTGAAGTCATTTTGCAATACATATTGCTTGGCATTTTTGTAATTTATCATTTCGGGCAATGTGATGTCGGCAGGGAAGTTATCGCTCCACAATATGTCTTCTGTCCACTCAAAACCCACATCAGCACACAAAATATTAGCTTTTTGTTCGTCTTTGAGGCTTTTATTGCGGTTCAACTGTTTCCAGCCCCAACCCAATCCACCCACTACAAGCCCTTTGCCGTTTTGTGTGGCTGTTTTCACTAAGTTTACTTCGCCCTTGTTTTGGTCTAAGTGTTCAGGATTTACGAATACTACATCAATACTTTCCAGCATTTCGGCGGTGATAGTTTCGTTCCAATTCAAACGCTTGACCGAAAAATTTTGGCTTTGGAAATAATCTGCCCATTCCCCCGCATTTTTTACCAAAATGGTAGGCTTTTCTTTGCTTTTGGCTGTCCACCTTACTGCATTGCGCACCAAGAAGCAAATTTGCGGGTTTTTCGCGCCTTCTTTGCTTACATAGCCCTCGTGTCCAAAACCAACTACCCTGCCTTTGCCCAAACTTCCCGCCACCACAAGCGGAGAACGTTCACCCGTAGGCGATAAAATAACAGGAAAGGCTGTTTCGCCAGAAATATAAACTGCACCCGGTCTTCCCAAAGCGGGTATCGCGCTCACGTCTTTGAGCAATAATCGCCTTTCTGCTTCGGCATCAAAGGGTGTTTGCGCCAAGAGGGGCAGGCAAAACACCAAAACTAACATCGTCATCAAGTATTTCATAAGTCAATTAAGAAAGAAATATCGGATAAAGATAATGCAAAATAATGTACTTATAAGTGCTTGTTTTGAAATATTTTTTGTGCCGTTGTTGGTGTTTAGAAAAGGGCAGAAAACCTTTTTATTTTTTAAAATATTTCGCTACTGCAATTTTCGACACCAACAACAGACAAAACTTAGAGAAATAGGTAAAATTTTTAGGTTTTCTTGGCGGTCTTCTGTTCTGTGATTTTGCTTTCGCGTGGTTTCAAAGAAATTTTATAAGAAGCAAGTTCTTCTTCTTTTTCTTCTTCAATCATAGAAAAAACGAAAGTGATTGTACCACCTTGTTGAAAAGGGATGTTTTGCAAATGAATGATAGCGCGGGATACCAAACCATTTTTTTGAAATTTTATGGTAATTTTATC
>RDXI01000287.1 GCA_004292795.1 Bacteroidota bacterium
TAAACGCCAATAGCAATGAGCATTTAAAGCATTTCTATGGGCATCTTCATTTCGCCACCTGAAATAATCTTCAACGAGCTGTTTATTGGGAAGTTCGGAAAGTCTGCAATCAAACGCGGCTACATCTCCAAGCAATGTTGAAAATTTAGCGCTTGCTTCTCCCGCTAAAATTGAAATAAACTTTCTTGTTTTGCGTGCAAACGCCGTTTCATAGTAGTGGAATAGTAATGAGATTTCATCGCTTTCGGTATAGCCATAAATTACATTGAACCCACAGTTCATCAAATGCTTCACCGTTTCGACCATGTGGTCTCGAAATCTTTCGTCAAAAGGGGCCTTGAATTTGTGAGTGTCTTTGGTTAGTCTTGTAAAGCTTCGTCCGTCAATCCTTGCCACAATATACATACCCGGCAAAACACAACGGTCTTGCGAAGTTTCGTAAACACGCATTTTATCATCTAAGTCGTCAAATTTCATTTTTCTTTTCTTTGATTATAAGTAACTATTTAGCTCCCGCCGAAGGCGGGTTTGTAAAAAAAAGGAAAAAGCATAAGTTTGCATTCGAAAACGAAAAGAGTTGGAGCTACCCAAGACCATAGAATCCTGCCATGTTCTGATCAAAAATCTATTGGCGATCATAGAACATCAGCAACGTCAGACTGACGAGCTAAGGTCAAGGGTATTGGAATTGGAAACCCGCTTGAGCCAGAATAGCCGTAACTCAAGCCGTCCACCGTCCACAGATCAGCCCAAGGGAAAGCCTGGGATTCCCAAAGAGCCCAAAGAACGCGGTGGTCAAAAAGGTCACAGCGGGAATACGTTGCGCAAGGTGGACCAAGCTGATGATACAGTAAGGCTGACTACCCCGTTGTGCGATTGCGGCGCGCCATTGGATGAGAACAGCGGAGAGATAGAACAAACCTACCAAGTATTCGATCTGCCGCAGCCTAAGCTAAAGGTTACGGAATATCAAAGGATTCGGCAGCGGTGTACCTGCGGTCGGGAACATCTGGGAGTCCTTCCCACATGGATTAAGGCCCCGGTTCAGTACGGCAGCGGGGTGCGGGCATTGACGGTATTATTGAATAACTCCTGTCAACTTTCGTATGAGAAGATCAGCACACTTTTCAAGGACTTATTTGGCTATGACCTCAATGAAAGTACAGCAATCTCTAATAATGAGATAGCCTACGAACGCTTGGGGGCCACCGAAGAGCGAATCAAAAATGCACTGATAGAGAGCCAAGTGACGCACTTTGACGAGAGCGGCATGAAAGTGGGCACCGCCCTTCACTGGCTACACGTTGCAGGTAGCGCTTTATTCACCTACCTGTTTGTGAGTAAAAAAAGAGGCTCCAAAGCTCATCAGGACGATGCTTCCATTCTGGCTAGGATTAAAAACTGGGCTGTCCACGACTGCTACGGCACTTATTTCAAGTTCAAAAACTGTCGTCATGCCCTTTGCATTCCTCATATCCTGCGGGAATTACAAGCGCAATTTGAACAGGGTAAACTATGGGCTGCTGAGTTGCAAAAATTCCTCTTGGAACTGTACAAACAAAGCGAAAAAGGCACCAAAACGGTAGCTGACATCGCCACACAAAAACAAAAATGGCTCGAACTGTGCCAAGAGGCCATCCAAACAGAGGAACTTATTGTGGCTCAAAAATCACCCCCGCCAGAGCAAAACAAAAAGCGAGGTCGAAAAGCAAGAGGTAAAGCCCTCAGTCTTTTAGATCGCTTGGTAGAACACCGCGATGCTGTTTTGGCATTTGCAGAGTATGAAGTCGTTCCTTTCAGTAATAATCAGGCAGAGCGAGATATCCGTCCCATAAAAACCAAGCAGAAGGTGGCCGGCTGTTTCAGAACTCTCAACGGCGCGCAGCAGTATGCCCGCATTCAAGGATTTATTAGTACTTGCCGAAAGCACCAACTCAATGTTTTCAATGAACTTCGTGCCGCTTGCGACACTCGTAGTTTATATGTCGCACCCTTCGGGTGCTAAGTAGTTACAAAATTTCGGTTACTGATACATCTCGCGCAATATTTCTTTCCTGCTTAGACTTCCAATAAGAGTTGTTCTGGGCAGGTTTGGTATTGCGACAATCATGACCGTGCCAAAAACATCCATCGGTGAATATGGCTAATTTATGTTTGGGGAAAACAAAGTCGGGTTTGCCAACGATGGGGTGATTTCTTCGCCAGCCTTTAATCTTATGGCTTTTGAAAAATTGGATTAATTTA
>RDXI01000096.1 GCA_004292795.1 Bacteroidota bacterium
ATGCTCGCTGATGATGTGAGTATAGAGGAAATTTTACAAGAATACAAAGGTTTGGAGCGTGCCGACATTTTGGCTTGTTTGGCGTATAACCAAAACCCAATAACTTCAAGCAACGCATTATTTTGTTAGAAAACCTATTTTCACATATCCAAGAAAGTTTGGTAGGCAAGTTTATTGTTGTAACGAATGAGGCTATACGAATTAGTTAGCAGGCTTGTTTTGAGTTTTCCTTTCTTGCTGTAAAATTAGCCAAAAGCAGGCGAGTTTGCAAAGAGCTTATTTTATGTTGCTGTTGTATTCTTCTATCAAAGGGTACAAGTAATCATGATTGCCTATCCTCTCTACAAACCGCCCGCATATAACGAGTGTTTGAAGCCCGAAAAAGCCAAACAATAATCTACCACGCCAAGGGACTATAAATGCGAAAATACACAACGTTGTAAGCCCTCCAAAAAGAACAATGCCCAGAGTTCGTATCCAAAAAGCTACTCTCCGCTCTCTTTTGATTTTTTTGCGTATTTCAGGAAAGTCTCGAAGGTCTTTTATCAAATTTCTTGCTGTTATCTTTTTGTCAAGCGAGTCGCCTTCAAAATAGTAAATAGCACGGCGTTTGGTGCGTTGAACCGTCTTGCCATCAATGCTCCGTACAGGATAGGTGTAGGTAACGTCTTCGTATTCTATACGCTTTCGTTTTGTAGTGTCTTTCTCTTGCCTGAAAGTACAAGGGCTTCCCTGCAAGCCTACGCTCATTTGTAAGAAAAACGCTATGACGATTGAATAATAGGTCTTATTTCGCATATTTCCTTTTTTGTTGTAAAATTAGCAAAAAAAGGCGTTATTTGTGCTTCTAAACAAAGCCCTTCCATGAAAAAAATCCTTACACTTTCTTTGGTGCTTGTGCTTGGGGCGAACCTTGCCATCAAAGTAAGAATAAGGTGTGATTTTATTTTGTTTTCCTGCCATTTTGTATTAGTTCATTCTATTGCAAATATTGGTTAATTAGTCTAACCATCAAATTGTTTAAATATTCTACTTGATAACTGCCAACAGTGGCTTCTTGATGGTCATTGCCAATTCCACTATGATTGGTAATAAACACGTAAGTGCCGTTTGTGGCAATGGAAAAGAAGCGCATCAAAAATTCAGTGCTTTTATCCACACCACTTGCGGCAATGGGGATTATTTTAATACCTTTTGAAGATGCTATTTTGATGAGTTGTTGCAAGTGCCCTATGACACTTGGATTTTGGTGTGGAGGTGCGTCCAATATGAGAAATAAGATACGTGCTTTTGCAGAATTTGACCACTGAAAATTTTGGATTGATTCGTGAAGCCCGCTATGCACTGCTTCAGGATAATTTCCACCACCATTAGCCTTACCTTCTTTTATAAAATTGATGGTGTTTGAGATATTATTTGTAAAACCAGATGTTTTCGTAACATACTCATCGCCTTCATCTCTGTAAAGAACGGCAGATGTGGCAATACTGAAATTGCTGTGTGTTTGTTTTACTCTATTCAATACGTCTTGCAACTCCTTTTTCAGATACTCCAACTCATCAGCCATTGAGCTTGTAACATCTATCACAAAAGATATATCCACCTTGGCATCTGCTTGTGTGGTGTTGTTTAGGGTAATTTGATTAACCCCATCTTCAATAGTTTTGACTTGACTAAGCGTAAATTGTCCATCATTCACAACTATTTGAAAATTACTTATTTGCTCGTTTGCTTCGTTATGGAGATTAGTCCAAAGTTCTGCCTTGCCTGTATTGTCTGTCCTTGCCTCCCAGATGTTTTGATTGCCTTTTTTAAGCACAACTTTGGCATCACAAACGGGGGTTTGATTGGTGTTCGTTACGGCAACGCTTACGCGTTGAATGGGATAAAACGACCAAGAAACAGTGTATTGTTTGTAGGCAGATTTGCCCATTAAGTCTTTCCAAAAAGACCAGTTTTTAAGGTCGCTCCATTCGCCTGCGGTTATAAGACCACCTGAAGTGTTGCCTCCCCCTGCCATACTTGATGAGAATGAAGCAGATTCCATGTCTGCCATTTTACCCATGTCGCAAGCACTCAAAAACGAAAGCGAGAGCAAAAGTAGTAGAAAATACTTTTTCATATACATAAAAATTGAGTTTAGAGTTTAGTTTCATGTAAAGGACTCCACACAAGGTTAAATGGTTGCAATGGGTTTTGTAAAAAAATCAAATTATATTTGCAAAAAGCTAAAAAAACCATTCCATGAAAAAAATCCTTACACTTTCTTTGGTGCTTGTGCTTGGGGCAAATCTTGCCTACGCACAGAAGAAGCAACCGAAAAACGACAAAACAGTCTTGCCTACCCCTTTGGCAGACAAACAGAAGGCTGTAGCCCAAAAAGAGGCTATGCGCCAAAACTCCATTTTCCAAAACTACCCTATCCGAAGCGTGGGACCTACTGTGATGGGTGGGCGCGTGGTGGACGTGGAGGCAAGTGCGAAAGACCGTAATACGTTTTATGTGGCGTATGCTTCAGGAGGCGTTTTCAAAACAACGAACAATGCGCAATCCTTCGAGCCTATTTTTGATGGGCAGGCAAGGCTGACTGTAGGCGATATTGCCCTCTCGCCTGCTGACGAAAACCTGCTTTGGGTGGGTACAGGCGAGAACAATTCGAGTCGTTCCAGCTATGCGGGTTTTGGTGTTTACAAAAGTACAGATGCAGGTAAGACGTGGGCGCACATGGGGCTTGAAAATACGCAACACATTGGGCGCATTGTGGCACACCCGCAAGACGCGCAAACGGCTTGGGTGGCTTCTATTGGCGCACTCTACTCGAACAATGCCGAAAGAGGCGTTTACAAAACCACTGATGGAGGCAAGACATGGAAAAAAACGCTTTTTGTGAATGACAGCACAGGCGTTATAGATTTGTTGGTCAATCCACAAAATCCGAAGCAACTTTGGGCGACTGCGTGGGAACGTACTCGCAAAGCAAATCATTTCAAAGGGCATGGCAAAGGTTCAGGCTTGTATATGTCCGAAGATGGAGGCGAAACATGGGCGAAAATTACGCAAGGCTTGCCTGCCCCCGAATACACAGGGCGCATGGGCGTGGCTATTTGCGACACGAAGCCCAACATTTTGTACGTAATCGTGGACAATCAACAAGAAATTAAAAAGCCACAAAAAGACAAGGACACGACTAAATTGGTGTTGAAAGATTTTGCTAAAATGCTTCCTGCTGATGTGCAACGCCTTGATGACAAAAAATTAGAGAGCTTCTTGCGCGATAATGGCTTTCCTGACCAATACACCGCCTCGCGTGTGAAGCAAGACCTGAAAGAAAACAAATATACAACCAAAGATATAGCCAATTATTTTGGAGAAAATGCGAATGAAAATCTATTCGAAACTGAAGTAATAGGCGCGGAACTTTACCGCTCCGAAGATGCAGGCAAGACATGGCAAAAAACCAATGCAGAGGCACTCGAAGGGCTGTTTTATACATACGGCTACTACTTCGGGCAGGTAAGAATCGCGCCGAAAAACCCCGAACAAGTGTATATTTTTGGTGTGCCTGTCCTTCGTTCTGATGACGGAGGCAAGACTTTTAAAAGCCTTGCACGATTGGACAAAGTACACGCAGACCATCACGCACTTTGGATTGATGCCACAGACAACAACCGTATCATTTTGGGCAATGATGGCGGGCTGTATCTAAGCTATGACGCAGGCGAGCATTTTACGCAGTTCGCCAATGTAGCCGTTGGGCAATTTTATACTGTAGCTGTAGATATGGAAACACCCTACAACATTTATGGCGGTTTGCAAGACAATGGCGTGTATTTTGGTTCTTCGCAGTCAGTCGTGAATGATAGCCCCGATTGGGAATTTATCAGTGGAGGCGATGGAATGTTCGTGCAAGTCCACCCAAAAAATAACAAATTGCGTTATACAGGCTATCAATTTGGCAACTACAACCGCTTTGAGAATGGCAAACGCACCAACATTACCCCCGAACACGCCATAGGCGAGTCGCCTTATCGTTTTAATTGGCGCACTCCCTTGATTTTGAGCAAACACAATCCTGATGTGGTGTATTTTGGTACACAAAAAGTATTGCGTTCTTTGGATAAGGGCGATACTTGGGAGGTTATCAGTCCTGACCTTACCTACAATCACAAGCAAGGTACTATTCCCTACAGCACCATTTCTGCCCTTGCTGAGTCGCCTTTAAAATTTGGGTTGCTTTGGGCAGGAACAGATGATGGGCGCGTGCAAGTGTCAAATGATGCAGGCGCGACATGGCAGGCAAGAGAAGCAGGCTTGCCTACTTCGCGCTGGGTTTCGAGTGTTTTTCCTTCGCCTCACACCAAATCGGGCATTTTTGTAACGCTTACAGGCTATCGCTATGACGAAACGAAGGCGTACATCTATTACAGCGCAAACGAGGGGCAAACGTGGACTTCTATCGTGGGCAACTTGCCTGACGAAGCCGTAAACAGCCTTGTGCAAGATGCGGTAAATCCTAATTTGTTATATGCTGGCACAGACGAAGGCGCGTATATCAGTTTGGATTTTGGGAAAACATGGCACGTTTTGAGCAAAAATTTTCCGAATGTGGCAGTATATGATATGCTCGTTCACCCACGCGAAAATGAGTTAATTTTGGCTACGCATGGGCGAAGCATGTATGTACTTGATGCCAAACCTTTACAACAAATGACTACAGAAAATTTGCAAAAAAACGCACAAGTTTTCGCGCCCTCGCCTATCAAATTTTCGAGGCAATGGGGCAAAAAACAAAATGTTTATACACCCACGTATGAGCCTAAAATGACGCTTTTGTATTATTTGAAAGACAAAACAAGCAACTTGCAAGTAGAAGTGCGAGACTCGGAAGGCAAACTCCTTAAAACCTTGCCTGCCAAAACCGAAAAAGGATTTCAGACTATAGAATGGAACTTGAAAAATGAAGAAGGCAAATATCTTGCGGTAGGCGAGTATTCCCTCACGCTTAAGGGTTCGGGTTTTGAAGAAAAAACAGCCCTGAAGGTAACGAAGTAAGGCATATCGGTAGGCAAGGCGCGAGTCTTGCCTGCTGATTTTCAATGAGTTATAAAATATTTCAAAAAATATTTTGTTGGTTTCAGAATTTACAAATAACTTTGCTAAAAAAATTATGGAAAAAATAATAGTAGAAAACTTTTGGGCTATACAAAAAGCCGAAGTAGAAGTTAAAAAATTCTTAGTCCTTATAGGCGAGCAAGCAAGTGGCAAAAGTACGATTGCCAAACTTATCTATTTTTTCAAGTCTTTGCAGGAAGATTTGTTGATTTCTATTTTTAATAACGGAACAACAACACATCTATACCCAAGCCAAGATTTATATATTCCTATAAGAGAAAAGTTTTATAACTTCTTTGGTTCAACATTTCACTTACCTAATTTCTTCATAAAGTATTATTACAATGTCCAAAAAGACAAGTACATCGAGTTATCATCTGAAGAAAACACAAAAGAACTAAAAATAATATTTAGTAAAGGTTTTAATTTGCTTAATAATTTTGCGAAACAGATTAGTTCTATTAGAAAAAAAATACAGTCATATTCAACGAAACCCCAAAATATTAGTGAACAGTTGGTGCAAGAGCAAAATAAAGTTAAAATAGCTAAGGAACTTTCAAGTATTTTGCAAGAAATGTTCGAAAGCCAACAAACGGACACCTTATATACTATAGCAGGTAGAAATGCTACAGTGGGCTATTCAGATTTGTTTGAAAAATATTTTTTTGCCAATGTTCAACAACGCCTAATAGAAAATGCTAAAAGTGCCTTTGAAAGTAAACTAAATACTACTGACGAAACCCTAATGTTGAAATTTATGGAAAGGGTTTCAAAATTAAAAGATTTTTTTAAGAGATTTGGCGGATTTAAGGAGCTATTAGAAGCAAACTCTACGAATGAAAATCATAATTTATATACCTTAGTTGAGGAAAACATATCAAAAATATTAAAAGGCAAATATGCTGTTGATAACTTTGGTGAAAAAATTGTGTTTAATGAGAAAAAAAGTAATTATGTGTACCTTTCTAATGCATCATCTGGACAACAAGAAAGTATAAGAATTTTACAAGATTTGTGTTTACTTATACTAGAAAATAGCAGCTTTTTACGGGTTTTTGAAGAACCAGAAGCACATCTTTTTCCAATGGCTCAAAAACACATGATAGAGTTGTTGGCATTGGTAGGTAATCAAAATGAGCATAATCAAATTATTATCACTACCCACAGTCCGTATGTTTTGAGTGTTTTCAATAATTTGCTTTTTGCTAAAAGAGCTGCCGACAAAAATCCTGATATAAAAAATGAAATAGTAGAAGTTATACCAAGTGAATATTGGGTAGATGCTCAATCTGTATCTGTGTATGCTTTAGGAAAGAACGAAAATGGGAATTACTGCACCTCTATTTTGGATAATAAAACAGGACTTATTAGCCAAAATTACCTTGATACTATCTCTGAAGAATTGGGTAGTGAGTTCGAGTATATATATAGTTTACACGCTAAATCTTTTGCAAAAATATGAGCAAAATAGATAAACTAATAGCAAGGTTATCGGCTATCAAAGAATTTAGCACCCTGCCCAATGTACTGGCAATTGAAATGCGTGAAACATTTGCTATAAATGGTAATTACAAAGATGAGTTGTATATTATTATGAATTACACAGATACTTCATTTTCTATCAAAGTATTTGATAATGAGGAAGTTATACCTATTTTTGAACCTCATAAATATTTTTGGGTACGAAATGCTAAACGAGTTGCTTTCATACCTTTGGACGGCAAAAGAGGCATTATAAAAAGTAATAACTCACGTGCTGATGCTATATTTTTTGATGAATTTGATTTTTGTTTTGTGGAGTTCAAAACAGAAGCTACCAGCCTTAGGGAAGGAAAAATAAACAAAAATAGAAAGGAAGCGATAGAACAGATAGCTGTAACTATTACACTTTTCAATGAAAAATTAGAAAATGACTATGAAGATTTAAAGTGTGAGGCATATATAGTTACTCCTCCTACATATCCTCGGAGTAATGCAACTTGGATTCAAAAAAGAACAGAATTTTTGGAAACTTATGGTATAGAGCTTTATGAAGCCAATGAAAAGATTTGTAAATAACATTAAACTTGCCTACGCGGTGGCGTGCAGGCAAGTTTAGTTATGGTTAGAAGGAAGTATTATTTCACTAATTGCATTTCTTTTACCAAGTGCGAAGCTCCCGCGAATTTGTCAATGATGAACAATACATAGCGAATGTCCACGCCAATATTGCGTACTCGCGTGGCATCATACGAAATATCGCTCATCGTGCCTTCCCAATTTCGGTCAAAGTTAATACCGATAAGTTCGCCTTGTGCATTGATGATAGGGCTTCCCGAATTGCCACCTGTAGTATGGTTCGAGGCAGTGAAGCACACAGGCATTTTACCATTTTCGGCATAGTCGCCATAGTCTTTTTTCAGGTATAGCTCGCGCAAACGTTCTGGCACTATGTAGTCGTTGTATTCGGTAGTTATTTTTTCCTTCTCGAACACGCCATCAAGCGTAGTCATAGGGTTGTAATATACGCCATCAGCAGGAAAATAATCGTCTATTTTGCCGAAGGTAAGACGCAATGTAGAATTGGCGTCAGGATAAAATTTGCGTTTAGGTTGCATCTCACGCAGGGCGTTGATGTAGGTGCGTTGTAGCAAGTCTATTTGGGCGTTGCATTTGCGGGTTATGCTCCAAACTTTTGTTTGATACATATCAACAATCGCTTGTAAAGTGCTAAAAGCCATGTCGCTTTGAATACTTTTTGCTTCTTTTGTTTCTAACCATTTTTCAAATTTTTCTTGTGATGCGAGTATAGACCTTTCATATAAGGCATCTGCTCCTCTGTAAGAAATAGCAAAGTCAGATTGTAGGTCAGAGGCAATATCTTCATTGTATGATTTCATACAAATTTTAAAAATTTCCTTATCCAAAGGCGCGTGAAAATCCTTGTAAAAACCTTTCGCAAGGTTGCGTAACTTGCCTACTTGTTCTTCGCTCAACTTGCCTTCAGTCTTGCCTACAATGTCTGAAACATCATACGCGAAGTCGAGCAATTCGATGGCGAGTATTGCCTCATTAAAATATTCACGCGCAAGGTCGACCTTGCCTAAGTCTTCGTAGGTTTTGACAAAAGAAGGCAAGAGGTATCCGTATTTTTGTTTGCGCTCATCATTTTTATTTACCCATTCTGCAAAATCAGCTTCTATAGCTTTTTTCTTATTGATGGTATTGGCACGTTTCAAGCCACGATTTTCGCCGTCCCATTTTTTCCAATAATTGGCGATGCTGGCATATTTGGCGGCATATTGTAGCCTTACGGTAGGCGAGGCTTGCATAAATTCTTGCATTTTGCGAAGGCGCAAAGCACGCAATCCTACACGCTTGGGATTGATTTCGTTTTGCAAGAGATTTACTGCGTAGGAGGTAAGATATTCTTGTGTGCGCCCAGGGAAGCCCATAATCATCGTGAAGTCGTCTTTTTTCACACCTTTGAGCGAAATAGGAAAGAAATGACGCGGTTTCAAGGGAACGTTGTCTTTTGAGTAGTCGGCAGGTTTGTTGTCCTTGCCTGCATAGACGCGAAAAACCGAGAAATCGCCTGTATGACGAGGCCACATCCAGTTGTCCGTATCGCCTCCAAACTTGCCTATATTTTCGGGTGGCGTACCCACGAGGCGCACATCTTTGTAGGTTTCGGTAATGAACATATAATACTCGCCTCCGTAGAACATAGGTCGAATAATGCCTCCGTAGTGTGTGCCTTCTGTGGCGGTTTTGATGATAGCAGGCATATTGCCCTCTACCACTTTTTTACGTTCATCTTCGGTCATATTGCCCGTAACGCCTTGCAAAACTTTGGTTGTAACGTCTTCCACGCGTATGATGAAAGTAGCCGTAAGTCCTTGATTGGGCAGTTCTTGCTCCTTGTTCATAGCCCAAAAGCCATTGGTAAGGTAGTCTTTCTCGACAGTGCTGTGCGATTGGATTTGCCCGTACCCGCAGTGATGATTGGTAAGCAAAAGCCCTTCGCCAGAAATCATCTCGCCTGTGCAAAAACCGCCAAAAGACACTACCGCGTCTTTGAGGCTTGCTTTGTTGATGCTGTAGATTTGTTCGGGAGTGAGTTTTAAGCCCTTTGCTTTCATTTCTTGATAGTTCATCGAACCTATCAAAGACAGTAGCCACATTCCTTCGTCTGTAGGCTCGGGAGTAGCCCTAAGCGCGGAAATGGCGACAAAACTTGCTACTAATAAAGAGAGAAACGTTTTTCTCATGGAGGTATAAAAGAGTTGTATTTTTTGTATTTTTCTTATTTTTGTGCAAAGATAGCAAAAAATAATCCAATATTTACAAATTAGTCACACAAAACCTTTGGGCGTTACACAAAAAATATTGAAAAAAATTGCAACTTTTTTGGCAAAAAAACACTCCTATACTATATTGCACTTGTTTTCGAATAGTATCGCTATGCTTTCATATAAATCTATCATTATCAGCCTTTTTTGTATTCTTTCTTGGGGCGCGTATGCTCAAAATGAGCCTATTCCGATGGATAGAATGGACAAAGCAGACTTGGCAGAGCGCAGAAGCTCCACCGAAACGAAGGTCGTATCTGCCAGCCGTTCTAATCACAGCATAGGCGAGTTGACTATTTCTATTCAAGTTGTTACGCATGAAGAGATTGTGCGCAATGGTTATGTTACGTTGGCTGATGTCTTGAAGCACATAAGTGGCATCAGGGTTTCGAAACCAGGGAATGGCATTGATGGAGAAACTTTTTTGATGCGTGGCTTGATAGGGAATTATTACACCAAGATTTTGATAAACAGTATTCCTATTCAGCCCTCTGTGTCAGGTAGTATTGCCATTGCGGAGCATTTGCCTGTGGTGGAGGCTGACCGCATTGAGATTATTTTTGGTCCCTCTTCTACCATTTATGGCGGTGATGCAATGGCGGGTGTGGTAAATATTATTACCAAAACTACTGAAAACAACCCATTTGCGAAAGCGGCAGTTTATACAGGCGAGTATGGCTATCGCTACGGCAGTTTTTCGGCAGGAGGCAAGGCAGGACGCAACAAAGATGTGGTGCGTTATAGCATCTATGCCAATTTTTCGGAACGTCAAGACCAAAATGTGCGGTATGACCTTGATAATTATAGTCCGCTCAATTCGTATCTGTTTGCTCCACAAGACAGAGAGTTTGCACTCCAAAACCCTGACCAATTTTTGCTCATAACTAAACAAAACTTTCCTTATTACCAAGGGACTTTGCACTCGCCTACGTTGGGCAAGATGCCTCAAAGTAGTTATATGTTGGGTGGGCAAATGGAATATCGTGGTTTTCAAGCCTCTTATTTGGAGATGCACCGCAAGAGTTTTTATAGCACAGGGCTAAATCCTTTTACCTTTTCGCATCACAACCCAGAGGCTTTTTATGGTGATAAAATCAGACGTTTGACTGCGAGCTATAACAAAGATTGGGAGCGTTGGTCTATGACCGCCAACCTTTCCTACAATCAATACCGACTCAATAATCTTTCCTCGCGTGCTTCTACGTATGATGGTTTTAATGGACGCTCTTATAAATACGCGGCTTCTGATGATATTTTTGCGGAAACGTTGATGCGTTATTCACGTAATAAGCGTTCTGAATGGACATTTGGAGCTTCTATGCAATTTTCGAGTGCCTTGCCTGAAACCAATGACCTTGAAACGCCCTTCAACACAAAAGATTACAGACCTTTTACCGAAAATATGCCCGCACCGCATACGTTGTATGGTAATTTTGGCTACAATCCTATCAGCTTTGCCAGTGCGGGGATATTCGCCCAATGGATAAGAACAGGCAATAAATGGACTCATATTTTGGGTATTCGTGATGATGTAAGCACCTTGTTCACAAGTGGTACGACTGTGCGTTATGCCACACAATACAAAGTAAATGAAAACCTCTCTGTTCGTTTTTCGATAGGGCGTGCTTTCAAAATACCCGCCCCCAATCTTACCTACTCCTCTACAGCTTTGCCGGGAGATGCGTATGGGGCTATCAATTATCAGCAAATCCCTAACGAAAACCTGCAAGTAGAATTTTTGCGGAGTGGCGAAGTGGGTATGCGTTATCAAATTACGCCCAATACTTTTTTGGAAGTTATTGCCTACACCCAAACTATTCCTAGCCGTATCAACAACGTATATAGGCAGGTAGACCTCAACGAATATCCCAAAGCAGAAGCTAATAATACGAACTTGCCTGTGCCTTTCCCCATAGCACGTAGCTACAAAAATGACAGTAGCGCATCTTCTACACTCAATTCTTTGCAGATTATTTTCAAACAACAAAACTTGTTTGGTAACCTCAAGCTCAATCTTGATGCAAGTGTAACACTAAGTGATGGCAATGAACGCATAAGCGAAGCATTTGAAACTTTCCCTATTAAAAACTACAGAATGGTGCCTTTCTTTTTGGGGCAATTCAATGTGGACTTTATGCCTCACAAAAATTGGTATGTGCGCCTCGAAAGCGTTTGGAGTTCCAAATGGCATAGACGCTTTATCCCGCCTTATACGTCTTACGATTCAGATTTTAATACCATTTCGGGCTATTATACCCTTGATGCTGTAATACGTTACAAGTGGAGCAAACATATAGATACAACTCTCAAAATCCTCAACGCTTTCAATGCCCAATACGGAGGCATCGATGCTACAGGCTTTGACATAGATTTGCGCTATAATCCACAGCTTGGTCGAAATGTGCAACTTGGCGTGAATTTTAAGTTAGACTAATATTTATCATTTACAACCTTATCTTTTTCTTACTATTTTGTGCGTACTGTTCTAATTTTCATTGTTTTTGTGTGTTTTTGTTCGTTGGGCTATGCCCAAACGGATAGCCTCCTTTTGCTTGCCCAAAAAGCGAAAGAACAAGTGCAATACAAGGAATCGTTACGCTATTACTTGGAGGCAGTACGCCTTGCTGAAAAGAAAAATGATAAAACAACCCTCATCAAAGCTTACAGCGAGATAGCCGACATCTACGAGATGGGCGAAGTATATGAGAAAGCCTTAGAATACCTAAAGAAAATACACGCATTAGCCCCTAACGAAAGCCTTGCCATTACTGCCAAAAAAGCGGAAATCTTGAGCAAAGCAGGCAAGCAATATGAGCCTGAAGCTATGAAACTGTATGGGCAACTCGTTAAAAGCTACAGCAGTAATCCTACGCCTGAAAATACATACAAAAAATTACACGCTTTGCGCAAAATAGCCGTGCTGTATCAACGTGCAGGCGATTATGAAGGCTCGCTTGATGTCAATTTGCAGATTTTGGAAATTCAACAAAGCCTCAAAGACACTGAAGGTATCATCATTGCGCTCAACAACGTGGGCTATACCTACAAACAAATGCGCAAATACAACCAAGCCACGCGCCATTTTGAGGAAGTGTTGGCATTGGAACAAAAACAGGGAGGCAAGTTTGCCAATAATCCTATCTCGCGTATCAATTTAGGCGTTACCTATCAAAACATAGGCGACTATGCTACTGCCTTGCGATACCTGCAAGAAGCCAATAAAATGATAGAAAAGGAGCAAAACAAACGCGAAATGGCAAAAATGTACGAAGTGTATGAAACCTCTTCCCTACTCTATCAAGCCGAAGAAAAATACGACAAAGCCCTTGACGACTATAAAAAACATTTGGCTATCCGCGACTCTATCTTATTAGGAGAGCATTTGCGCCAACAAGATTTGCAACAACAGCAAATTGTGATAGAACGCACCGAGAAAGAAATGAAGCTCCTTGCGGCACAAGAAGAAGTAAACGAAAGTACCATCAAACGCCTCGAAGCCGAAGCAGAACGCAATGCTAAAGAAATGGAACTGCGCAAAAGCGAAATAGAGGCAGATAAACAACGATTGGCACGCCAAGAAAGTGAACAGCGTGCTAATAAACAGGCTCTTGAAATCTTGCGTAGGCAAGCCGAAGCAGAGAAAAAAGACCGCGCTTTGATAGCCATGCAAGCCCGAGATGCCTTGCAAGAAGCTGAATTACAGAAAAAATCAGCCCAAGAAAAAGAAGGCTTGGCTACCATAAAAGCGTTGGAGCAGGAAGCGAAACTAAAAGAATCTAAGTTGCAGAACAAAGAAGCTGAAGCCAAACGCAAAGAGGCAGAAGCCAAACAATACCAATATTTGGTCTATAGTATTATAGCTATAGGCGCGATTATCTTTTTGTTGGTCTTCATAGGGCTACTCATCACAAGGCGCAAAAACCAACAACTCGCCCAGCAACAACTCATTATCCAAGAAACCAATGCCGAGCTTGTCCAAACCAACGAAGAAATAGCGGCACAACGCGACCTTGCCGAAATCTTGAACCAACAAATAGGCGAGAAAAACGCTGAACTTTTGCAAACCAACGAAGAAATAGCGGCACAACGCGACCATGCCGAAAGCCTAAGCAAAGTCATTGGTGAGAAAAACGAAAGCATTATGGCAAGTATTCAATATGCCCAACAAATCCAACAAGCCATTTTAGTCGCGCCTGAAGTTATCACACAAGGCTTGTCCCAACACTTCATCTTGTTTCAACCGCGTGATGTTGTATCAGGCGATTTCTATTTCTTTGCCAACACGAATGACAGGCTGATATTCGCGGCAGTGGATTGCACAGGACATGGCGTGCCGGGCGCGTTTATGAGTATGATTGGACACGAAATTTTGGAGGATATAATCATTATGCGCCAAATCGTCAGCCCTGATATTATCCTGAACGAACTGCACAAAGGCATACGCAAAGCCCTGAAACAAGAACAAACCAACAACCGCGATGGTATGGACTTGTCTTTGGTAAGCATAGACTTGGAAAACAAGGTTTTGGAGTTTGCAGGGGCAAAAAATCCGCTTATTTACATTCAAAATAATGAAATTTTCCACCTAAAAGGCGACAAAATGCCCATAGGTGGCGAGCAAAGAGAAGCAAACCGAACCTTTACCAAACAAAGTGTTAGCCTTGACTCGCCTACCGTTTTTTATATGTTTTCCGATGGCTTCCAAGACCAATTTGGAGGCAAGGACAAGAAAAAATTTACCATAGGGCGTATGAAGGAGCTATTTTTGCAAATTCATCAAGAACCCATCGAGAAACAAAAAGAAGTCCTACAAACGGCTATCCAAAACTGGATAAAAGCAGGCGAGGAGTACCAAATTGATGATATATTGGTCATAGGTGCAAAGGTGTAGGCAAGACTTGCCTACCCTTTTTTGGTTTTGTAGCGTAGGCAAGGCTTGCCTACCCTTTTTGGATTTTATAGCGTAGGCAAGACTTGCCTACCCTTTTTTAATTTTATA
>RDXI01000097.1 GCA_004292795.1 Bacteroidota bacterium
CAGCGGGGCGATATCTTTGTAGAAAAGCCGTTCCACAAGCAAGAACCCCGTAGGGGTGAAATCTTAAGATGTCGCCCCTACGGGGCTTTAATAATCTTAACAATGTCATTGCTACAAAGATATCGCCCCTACGGGGCTACCAAGCAACGTTATTTTTGAACAGGCTCTTAGACCAATACATAGCCAAACTAACTAAACTCAATCGAGATGGCAAAGTGCTACTTTGACTTTCACTATAACAAACCAATTCACATGGAAAACTTGATTTTCAAACCACAAAGAACCCAGCAAGAGCAATCTGAACCTAAAGTATTTGCCAAATACAATTTAGGCGATATCGTAGTATTGCGAAGTTTTGCCACACATTGCATAAAAGTAGGCAAGGAATTTCACTTCAAAGAAAGTGCGCCTATTAATGTTTCGCCTTTTATGGTCATCATAAGAGCGGATAGAAACGAAAAAGCCTATCGAGTGGATAGCAGGCAAAGCCAAGACTTTGTGCGCTATCGCTGTATGTGGTATGACCCAAATAAGGGTGATTTTCAAGAAGATGTGTTTTTTGAAAGCCTTTTGTTCAGGATAGCCAGCTACCAAGACATACAAACAAGGGAAGACCTAAAAAAACAAGAAGAATTACTTTTCGGCAAAACTTGTGCGTTTAGAACACGAGAGTTTGAAATGAGCAAGGTCTTTCCTGAAAAACAGCCCTACAACCGCTTCCGAGAAGTAGTAAACTTTATTCCTCCCGATTTGATGGTGATAGGTTTCAAAACTGCAAAAGACTTGGGAGATGATGGGAAATATACCAAGCCCATTGTTTGGCGTAATGAAAAACAAGAGGTTATTCGTTATGACTTTGAGGATAGGATTGTCTGCCAATGGTACAGCACAACACAAGGTAAGTTCTTAAAGCGTGATTTTATTCCTCATGTGTTGTCTTTTGCCGAAATTATCCTTAATATTGCAGAAGTATAAAAGGATAGATAGTGAACAATTATCGAGTATTCGCTGATATGCACAACCCTTGCGCAATTTTTCGCTATAGAGGAAAGGTGTGGTGTTAAACAAAATTTCATCACAAAAGGTTTCATTTATTTTATATTTTATTTGTTAAAAGTGATTTTTGCTTTCCCTCCTGCTGGTGTTGCAGTAATGCTTTTGGCTTGAGGTAGAATATCCTGATGACAGATACAATTCCTATAAATGCTCCTATGTAATTGCCTGTATAAATATCTACAAGCATATTGACCATTGGGAAAAGTAATCTTCGGTACTTCTTGGCTACAGACTTTAAACGTTTGTAAGATAGTATGACCCATCTATTAGTTACCAACCTTAGATATTCGTTTTTAACGGAAGCCGATTTTAAAGTTCACTATTTAGGGGAGCATTTCATCTTACCCGTTCATTCGGTTGATGCTCCCTTATCCTTTTTTATACTTACCTACATGTCAGACAAGCAAGAAACAAGCAAAACAAAATATACAGCCCCAAAGTACCTCAAGATGCGAGGCTACAGGCACGTTACAGGCAAGATAAAAACCTCGCCTGATGACAAGAAGAAGGAAACACCCCAAGAACGAGATAGGCGTTTTGGGCAAAAATTGTCTAATACAGCCTATATACAAAAATACAACTTCTTTCCTTTGTTGAAGTATATCAAAATAGAAAACAAGTACAAAAAGCAAAACAACAAGGAAGAAGAAAAAGCGGGTAATATGGTTTTTATTTACAAAAGTAGCAAAGAGCCTTTGCGCAAAAACGAACCCAAAGAACGCCCCATAGAATACCCTACGCACAATGACGCATTGATATATGCCTTTTATGCACAGGAGTTATTAGCTCCTATGTATGAGCATTTACTTTCCCTCAACCCCAAACTAAGCGAAAGCGTAATAGGGTATCGGAAACTTCCTATTGATGCAACAGGCAAGAAAGAAGGCTATAAAAGCACGATACATTTCTCGAAAGATGTTTTTCAGCATATCCAAGAATTAGGCGAGTGTTATGTACTGACCTTTGACATCAAAAACTTTTTTCCTTCGCTCAATCACATAAAATTGCGGGAAGCCTTGTTAGAACTCATAAAAAAATATGCAGAACAACCCAAAAACATAGATAAAAACACAGAAACCGCACAGAAAATAACCTATACACGCCTTCATAAAAAATTGAAGGAATGGGAAAGCTATTTCCAAAATGATAAACTCCCACCCGACTTGTATAATGTTTACAAGGCTGTAACGCGTTATGCGTATATGCTTTTGCGCGACCTAAAGCGCACAGATGGCAAACGAGGGTTTGATGAGGCAAGATTAGCCCAAATAAGGCAACAAGGAATTGATGCTTTTTTTGCCAACCCAAAGGAAATGCGCGAATATATTGCAGAAAACAACATCACAATTCACAAAAACGGCAAAACAGGCATACCACATGGCTTGCCTATCAGTGCGTATTTAGCCAATATTTATATGAGAGCTTTTGATGAGCAAGTAATGGAAAAGCTCAAAGATATAAGTTCAGAATGTTTGTATAGGCGTTACTCTGATGATATGATAGTGGTCTTTCCTGCCAAACAAACCTATAAAGAAACCATTACAGATTTTTTCAGTGATGCTATCAAAGGCATAAACTTGAAAATAGCACCACACAAAACAGAATTTTTTTGGACAGAAAAAAATGAATTAGGTTTCTGGCGTACTCATAGGGAAGTAGCTTTTCAAGTAGGCAATGAAAAAGCCGAAATACAAACAAAACAATGTCCCTATCCTATAACCTACTTAGGTTTGGAGTATCATGGAGAATGTGAAGCCCAAAATGAAGTAGGCAAGCGATTAGATGTAAGGCTAAAAAATGCCTCCATTCAAAAGTTTTATCGCAGAATGGATATGGCAGTGCGTAGGCAAGTTAGGCGAGCCTTCCAAAAGCAAGACAAAGACCTTGCCCCTAATCCTATAGTATTTCGCAGAAGATTGTATAGGCTTTTCAGTACAAGAGGTGCAAACAAAAAATATAGAAATACGCCAAAAGAAGAGCCAAAAGATAAAATCACACCAAGACGCATCAAAAGACTTACCTACAGCGAAGCACTAGGCTACTTTACTTTTACCCATGAATATCCTAAAAAGAAACTCAATAAGAAAACTAAAAAAGAAGAGTACCCTGAAAGTATGAAGCATAAAGGCAATGCGATTACTTTTGCTAAACGTTGCGATTATATCTTTTGGGGCGCACCTGCTAAAGGCTTACCTGCTCCAAGTATTATGCTTAGGCAATACAGAAAGGCAAATAAACTTTTAGAAAAGCGTATAGCGTATTGGATTGAATATTACAAACTACAGGCGTAGTAGCATTGTTATCAAAATACATCATAGCGTAGGCAAAAAGCAACTTCCCGAAGGGTTATTTTCGGGAAGTTTGGGTGATGGGGTGTTTTATTTGAAAGGCGAGTCGGGTTCTTTTGCCATAGTTTTGAAGACCATTTTATCCATAAAGGTAGGAAACCATTTATTCAAAAATACGGTAAGTTTGCCTTGCCTTGTCAGCACGAGGTCGCGCTTGCGTTTTTTCACGGCTTTGTAAATATGGCTTGCTACTTCTTCGGAGGTCATCATTTTATCCTCATCTCTTGGGCTTTCGCCTTGCACGTTGCCATCTTTGTTGAGGGCTACTTTGCGGATATTGGACTTCGTGAAACCAGGGCAAGCGACCAACACATGGACTTTCTTAGGCAAAAGTTCTGTGCGCAATGCCTCCAGAAAACCTTGCATAGCGAACTTAGAAGCCGAATAGCCTGTGCGTCCAGGGAGTCCACGATAGCCCGCAATGGACGAAACGCCCACTATAGAGCCTTGCGTGGCGGTGATGTAGGGAAGGGCGTATTTGGTCATGTACAGCGTGCCATAAAAATTGATGTCCATCACTTGTTTGATAACGTCCAAGTCTAAGTCTGCGAACAAAGCCCGCATCGAGATGCCCGCATTGTTGATAAGCACATCAATTTTGCCATATTTGCCAAAAGTTTCTTCTACTATGCGTTTGCAGTCCTCTTCCACCGCCACATCTCCCACGACAGGAAAATTATTGATGTTTTGGGCAGTAAGTTCTTGCGCTACTTCTTGCAAAGTGGCTTGGTTGCGCCCTGTGAGGACTATTTTCGCGCCTTGCCTACCAAACTCGAAGGCAAGTGCCTTGCCTATGCCCGAACTCGCGCCTGTGATGATAACGACTTTGTTTTCCATGAAATATTTTTTTGTGGTTTGTGTCCCCACAAACCACGACTATAAAGAATTACTAATGCACTAAAATTTCCTCTTTTTCTTCTACCTCGCCTACCATGTCCGCACTGATGCCCACGAGTTGCACAGGCTTTAGTTCGTTGATGAGTACGGGGTCATATTTGGCGCGTACACGAATGTAGTTTTCGGTAAAGCCATGCATAAAGCCGTTTTCTACGTCATTTTCAAATAAAACTGTAAAATCCTTGCCTACGTGCTGTTCGTAGAAATACCTGCGTTTTTTGTCCGACAAGATGTGTAACATTTTGGAGCGTTCATTGCGCTTGTGGGCGGGTACGGCAGGCGAGAGTTCTACAGCTTTGGTATTGGCGCGTTCCGAATAGGTGAAAACGTGCAGGTAAGAAATATCTAAATCGTTCAGGAAATTGTAGGTTTCCAAAAAATCCTCGTCTGTTTCAGTAGGAAAGCCCACAATCACATCAACGCCTATGCAACAATGAGGCATCAACGCCTTGATTTGCGCCACACGCTCCGCATAAAGTTCGCGCTGATAACGCCTATACATCAACTTCAGCAAGCGGTTTGAACCCGACTGCAAAGGAATATGAAAATGAGGCACAAACTTTTTGGATTGTGCTACAAAGGCGATAATATCTTCGGTCAATAGGTTTGGCTCTATGGACGAGATGCGTATGCGCTCTATGCCTTGCACTTCGTCGAGGGCTTTCACAAGGTCGTAAAAACGCTCTACTCGCCTGCCGTTTTGTTTGCCAAAATCGCCTGTATTTACGCCAGTAAGCACAATTTCTTTGGCATCTGTAGTAGTGGCTATTTCGTTAGCTTTGGCTATGATGTTTGCTATGCTGTCGCTACGGCTTTCGCCACGCGCCAAAGGAATGGTACAAAAAGAGCAATTATAGTCGCACCCATCTTGCACTTTCAGGAAAGTGCGGGTGCGGTCGCCATAAGAGTACGAAGAGTTGAACGTTTGCGCATGACACACCTCTTGCACCAAGATTTGCGCCTTGCCTACTCCGTTTTGCCCTTCTCCCCTTCCACCTTTCTCCCCTTCCACCTTTTTCTCAAACGTAGGCAATAAATCTAATAATTGGAATTTTTCAGAAGCACCCAACACAGCATCAACGCCCTCGATAGACGCGATTTCTTGCGGTTTTAGCTGGGCATAACAGCCAATGATGGCGATAAAAGCAGTAGGCGAGATGCGTTGCGCTTCTTTGACCAATTTACGGCATTTCTTATCGGCATTTTCTGTTACAGAGCAAGTATTGATTATAAAAATATCAGGCGAGTCCTCAAACTCTACCTTCTGAAAACCGCGTTCAGTGAATTGGCGGGCGATAGTAGAAGTTTCGGAATAATTGAGTTTGCAACCAAGCGTATAAAAAGCAACCTTTTTCATGTTGCAAAGTTAGTATATTTGGGCGTTCTTTGCAATTTTCCTAAACATTCGTATATTTGAGGTGTTTATTCTTTACGTTCACAAAAACAAGGATATGATACAAGGGAATGCTTCTATCGGGATTTTACTTTTGCGCATCATAGGTATTTTGGGCGCGTTGTTGGGTATTGTTTCGCATTTTGCGGTTTGGACTACTATCGAAGCGGGAGCAGGCAAGCAAGTTTTGCTCTATGGCTATGAGGGCTTGGGTATGGTAGGTTTAGCACTTTTGGGCGTTTCAGCGGTGTTGCTTTTGCTCAATTCTGTGTATGCTATAGTGCCGTTGGTGTTTTTTTTGCCGTATATGTTAGAGCAAATCATAGGCTTGAACTTATTGCGCTATATGCCCCTTGCCTCCACGAAGCTAAGTCCTATGCTGTATGCTTACTTGCCTACGGGGTTTGTGTTGGCTTTGGTGGGCAGTTTCGCGCCTATTTTGTGGCACATTTTCCAAAATAAGAAATAAACAATTATATGTCATTTTTAGAAAAATTACAAACTCGTTGGAAGCTCAAAAGTCTTGGGCAGGTGGTGCTTGTGCTGATAGTGTTTGCTTGCACAGGCACTACGGTTTTGTACCTCAAGGCACCGCTTTTTTGGCTTTTGGGCATTACCGAAAAGACAGACGTGGTGTGGCGCACTGTTATCTATGTGGTGGCTATCTTGCCTGTTTATCAAGTGCTGTTATTGATGTATGGCTTCATTTTTGGGCAATTTCAGTTCTTTTGGGATTTTGAAAAGAAGATGCTGAAGCGCATGGGGCTTTTGAAATAAATGCACTTTTGCCTCAAAAAAAAGCACAAAAAATTTGGAATTTACGAAAAACTTGCCTACCTTTGTGTTAAGAAATTTACTAGCAGTTATGCTATTAGTGTATCGCTATAGTCGCTCTCAAGCCTTCCATACTTCAACATACGCCCCTGTCATTCAGCGTGCTTAATACTGCTACCCTCCTTAGTGGGAAATTAAGTATCTGAATACGCGTGGCAATACTCTATTTTCCCACTAAGGAGGGTAGCAGTATCCGCTACGCTTACAGTGAGTGTCGATGTTCTCAGAAAGATAGTAGTAATTTCCTAATCAAGAATTTTCCGTAGCATACTTGCTGTAGTGCTTCGCTACAGTTGCCTTCAAGCCTGCCATACTTCAACATACGCGCCTGTCAATCAGCGTGCTAATGCGTAGGGGTAAGGGTATCCGCTTTCTCAATTGCTGAGTCAATTATGCAAGCATAATTCAATACGCGAAAGCGGATACCCTTACCCCTACGCACCGCTACGCTTACAGTAAGTCGTGATGTTCTCGGATAGATAGTACGGAAAAGTACCCAAAAAATCTTAGCATAGTTGCTGTAGTGCTTCGCTACAGTCGCCCTCAAGCCTGCCATACTTCAACATACACGCCTGTCAATCAGCGTGCTAACATTGCCCTATACAATATCTTGCTTTCAACATTGCTGAGTCAATTATGCGAGCATAATTCAATATCTGTAAGCAAGATATTGTATAGGGCAATGCCGCTACGCTTACAGTAAGTCGTGATGTTCTCGGATAGATAGTAAGATTTGGAAAAAGTCAAGGATAGAAACATTTAGCATACTTGCTGTAGTGCTTCGCTACAGTCGCCCTCAAGCCCTCCATACTTCAACATACACGCCTGTCAATCAGCGTGCTAAGTTGCAGTAGCACGTGCCGAAATATCGTCAAAATCTGGGTATGCGTAGCAATTTCGCTGATATTTCGGCACGTGCTACTGCAACCCGCTACGCTTACAGTAAGTCGTGATGTTCGTGGATAGATAGTAAATGTTTTTTTCCCATTACCGCAATTTGAAACTAATCCCACCTAAATGTATATGAATGTCGCAAACAGTAAATTTATTGCCATAAGTCATTTTGATGATACGCACATCACCAAAGTAGAATGGTTGGCTACGAGTACCGAAATGACACCTGACGAGTTCAAGTCTGAAACAGATTTTGAGGTACAAGCCTTTCAAAAATATCAATCCACTAAAATATTTGTGGAATTTCGTTATTTCGGATACGCACTAACCCCTGAAGAAGAGGCGTGGCACTTTGGTGCATTGCAAGCCACTTTTGAGAAAGTCGGTCTGAAGAAAATTGCAGTGATGGTAAGCCCCGAAATATACGCTTTCGTCACAACGAACCAAAACCCCGAAACCACTCCAAAGCGGTTTTATGAAATGAGTTATTTTGATGATGAAACAAAAGCATACGATTGGCTGAAAAGCTAACCTACCCCACACACCCAAAACCTCTGAAAAGCCCTCTGCGTAAGTTGGGGGCTTTTTGATTAAAAAATGTAGTTTTTTTGATATACTTGGATTGATTATGAACGAACTTTTGGAAATTATCTCACAGCTGGACGAGGAACAGCAAGAACGTTTGCTACAAATGGCTAAAGATATTTTAGCCAATAAGCCTTTTGCCTTGCCTGAAGAAGAAGAGGAAGAAAGGGAAGGCGAGCCTGTGTCTTCGCCTTACTATGACGTACATCAGTTGAGCTATAGCGCGGAAGATATACGCGCCATCGTAGGCAAGTTTCCCAAAAAGAAAAAATGGACGTTTGCCGATTTACAAAACACATACATCTTTCCTGCCGAGTGCGGGGTGAAAATTGAACTAATCAACTATAAAATCTACATTATGGATCCAAGTTATTCCCACCAAAAAATCTTGACATTATTGTCTGCTCATCTCACGATGCACGTTTCCCTAAACAATTTAGGTGAGGTTACCAATGCTCCTGTAGCTATCAAAATAGACGAAGGCAATGTAATGAAGCCTGATATTTTGTATATTGCTTTGCGCCAAATTCAGGACAAAACGGTAGAAATCACTGAAAATAATGGCGTTACAGGCGCACCTGAACTTGTGGTCGAGGTTATCTCGCCTGCCAACTACAAAAAACTACGCCATGCCAAAAAGAAACGCTATGCAGAAGCAGGTGTAACGGAATATTGGGAACTGAAGCCCAAGAAAAAGAGCATCACAGTAGAAGTTTTGGAAAATGGCGAATACAAACTATTTTCCGAAGCAAAGAAGACAGGCACTATACAATCAAGTTTTAGCGTGGATATAGAAAAAATATTTGTTTAACATCAGCCTTGAAAACAACTAAAATATGCAACACAATACAGAAAAATTGCAGAAACTGCTCGAAGAGGTAGGCAAGATTAAGAATAACAACAAGTACAAAACGGAGGGCTACAATGTCTTTTCTGTCCTAAAACCCAATGAAAATATGACAAGTGCTTTCATTGCGGACTTACTCAACCCTCTTGGCACGCATAAACAAGGAGGTAAGTTTTTAGAACTATTTTTAGATATTTTGATAGAATATAAAATTATAGACGCAAAAAACAAACTTGCCTACCAAAATGCGGAAGTAACTACAGAAGCTTGGATAACAAACGAAAGTAGGTTAGATATTTTGCTACAAAGTTCTAAAGGGGGTATCATTTACATAGAGAATAAAATCAAAAATTATGATAATGACCAACCTAACCAAATAGAAAAGTATTACTTTGCAGGAATAGATGGCAAAAATGCTATAGAAAAGCAACTTTTTACACTCCTGTATCTAACACCAAACGGCAGATTTTCAACAAGTGCAGGGAGTTTGCAGGCAGGTGAGGCTTATTTTTGCATTTCGTACTCGAAACACATTTTTGAATGGATAGAGAAATGTTATAAAGCCATTGAAATGCACAATGTAGCACTTTACCAAACATTATTTCAATTTCAAAACTACTTATCCCAACAAGCCATGAATGCTAAAATACAAGAACTTTTAAAGGGTTATCTCGTTGAATCTCAACTAATTGCAGATAACTTAGCAGAAGCAAGAGTATCATTTAGAAACGAACTAATAGAGAAATTGAAAGAGGTTGATAAAAAACTTCAAAGTAAATACTCTACTGATACTTTTTCTTTTAATATTTCTGACGTAAACGCTGAGTTTATACATATAAATTTTTCAAAATATATTCCTACAGTAACTAATCTTTGGGAAAATATCGGGATTTACTTCGAGTGTGACGAAACTCAAGATAACCAAATACTTTTTTCTTTAGGAGTAGTAGGCTGGAGTGTTTATTTTGATACAGAAAAACAAGATTTCCCCAAACCAGAAAATTTTGATAAAATGCAACACAACGATTATTGGCTTTGGTGGGAAGAAATCCGCTATCAAAAACTACAAGACATAACCTCGTCTGCAAACATAGAACGCATAGCTAAAGCTATAGAAGAATACGCGCCTCTTTGTGATGATATAGACAAGAATTTTAGGAAACCATAATTTTATGTAAGTATTTGAAAATCAACATTTTATATGAAAACATACCAAATCACTTTGCCTGATGATGTTTCAGAGGAAACCATAGAGGCTTTGCTCTCCAAATTAGGCGTTACGCTTCATTATGAGCGAAAAACAATAGAAAAGCCTAAAGGTAGGCAAGCGGGTAGTTTCAAAAAATTAGGTGAAAGTAAAGACTTAGTCTATAAATTGCCTGACGATTTTAATGAACCACTTGATAAGTAAAATTGTAAGTTTTTTTCTAAAAAATAATATTATGTTTGTGATTTCAAAGTTACCTCTTTCTTTAGAGCTTGAAACTAAGGCTGTTTTGAAAAAAACTACCTCAGCAGGCAGAGCATTGGCAGAATTGAAGAGCATTGCTAAGACTATTCCTAACGAAGCAATTCTCATAAATACGCTTGTTTTACAAGAAGCTAAAGATAGTTCAGCTGTCGAGAACATCATAACTACCCATGATGAACTTTTCAAGGCAAGTATTTTCTCCGATATGATAGACACATTAGCGACAAAAGAAGTTCAAGATTATGCTGATGCTTTAAAAAATGGTTTTAAAATAGTACAAAATACAGGTCTTTTAACCGAAAACCATATTATCTCTATTCAGGAGATACTTGAAAAGAATAAAGCGGGCTTTCGCCAACAAGCAGGAACAGTCCTCAAAAATTCAAAAACTAACGAAATTGTTTATACACCTCCACAAGATAATGAAGTTATTATTGAGTTGATGCGTAACCTTGTAGAATACATCAACTGCAATGATTTGGAGGATACCGATCCTCTTGTGAAGATGGCTGTTATACACTTTCAGTTTGAAAGTATCCACCCATTTTATGATGGAAATGGGCGAACGGGGCGTATCATAAACATACTTTATTTAATTTTACAAGGTTTATTGGAGTTACCTATTTTGTACTTGAGTCGTTACATTATACGCAACAAAGATGAGTACTACAAAAAGCTACAAGCAGTACGAGACAGCAATAAATGGGAAGACTGGATTTTATTCAATCTTGATGGGATAGAACAAATTTCTTTAGAAACAATAGCACTTATTCAAAATATTAAGCTTCTTATGCAAGACTATAAGCATAGAATAAGGGAAAAGTACAGCAACTTTTATAGTCAAGATTTGCTTAATAATCTTTTTAAGCATCCCTACACTAAGATAGAATTTTTACAAAACGATTTGAATATAACTAGACAAACGGCTTCAAATTACCTTTCCACTCTTGCAGAAGATGGTTTTTTAGACAAAATTAAGCTGGGTAAAAGCAATTTTTATGTTAATGTACCCCTTTACAAGTTATTTACCAATCAAAATGGTATGTAAAAAAAAACTCTTTTCCTTAACATATCAAACACTATACGTTAAAAAAAGCTTCATTGCTTAACATATCTCATTAGAAAAACCTATGCAAAACCAACCCGAATTACTCGAACAGTTCCCCTATAGCACTGATGCACAATGGTTTAACGCCTTGCAGTTTGTGCGCAAAGCTATGTTTGTCGAAGATTTTTGGCAGACCTTCAAGGGGCTTTACAAAAAAGTGGAGCAGTATGTGATTGCCTCGCCTGAAGCCTGTACGGGAAGCGTACAAAAATTGGTGAGTGCGTTCATAGAGCGCATTGATGCCGCTACTTCGCAAGAGATTAAGTATCAACGCTTTCCTACTGTAGCCACGCTGGGCTACATGAAGCGTAGGGCGCGAAGGCTTTTAAATCACTTCGGAAAAAACAATCCTGATGTGTATATCACGCTTGCCAAGTCGCTCCTCGTGGCGCAGGAAGGCAAGACTGCTATTCATGCGGAACAGTGGATTTGCTTAGACCTCTTTTGGGCAAACTCGACAAGGTATGCGCAAACAGGTTTTGGGCATAATAACTATAGCCTGAAAAAAGATAAATTTCAGCTCAAAAATGCGGAAGAACGTTTTAGCGAAATTTGGGAAAATAATTTGCAGGTTTTGCATGAACTTCTGCAAAAAGACTTGCCTACACAGGTAAGCGAGTTTGTGGTGAAGATTTTGGAGCGCAAACAAAGCAACTTGCCTGCCTTGTCAGAGAAAAAGTTGGGAACTTTTTTCCAGAGCGGTTCGGTTTGGTTACAGCGCGTAGCGGTACGAATGGCTTATGAGAAATTGACTTTTCAAAATATTTCGCCTGAATTGTACGCGGGTTTGGTGCTGTTTGCCTCGCCTGCCTTGCAACAAAAAGTAACCGAAATCAATAAAAAACGCGCCCAAAATAACAAGGATTGGGAACATCAATTTGCGAGTTCGTTGCGCGATACGGTTATTGGTTTGCTTGAAGGAGGTAACAACAGCAGGCGCGTTATCAATGCCCTTACCTACCTGAACGACAAATATCCTACCACGCTGAAAAAGATTGACGCGCTTGCGATGGCTCCCGCCCTTTTGCAATCGAAGCACAAAATCTTGCAAGATATTGCGTTTATCTCTATCCAAAATGCGAAAAAAGAGGATGCTATGACGTGGATTTCGGCACTTGGCACTGAGCGCAATCCTGCTAAAGATGTTTTTTATGACAAAATACGGGTTACATTGGCAGGCAAGTTTAATAAAAACCTGAACCGCAATGATGTGCGCCCTTTCATTTTCAATACTTCGTATTATGTAGCCGACTTTGGGTGGCACTTGACAAGCAAGATGCAGGAATGGTATATGTATCAGCTTTGGAGCAAGTTTACGCAAGGTTCAGCCATGTATGGCAAGAAGCGCGAAATGTTTATGAATGCCATTACTTCGCCTTCGGGCATAGCGGCGTTCAAACGTTATTACAACTATAGTGGTTATTTTGTGGGCTATTTCCGCAATGAAAACCTGACCTTTGTGCTTACCTACGCAGGCAAGGAAATGGTCGATATTTTCAAAAAATACCACAAAGACCAATTTATAAACTATCCTATCTACAATTTATCGAGTTTGGCAAACTTGCCTGCTGATTTGCGTGATGAGATTTTTGCGGAGTGCTTGCCTACCTACCAAAACAAGGAAATTTTTGATTATGTGTGGTATATCAGAAGCATTTTCCAACAATCGACTACCAATCCTTGGCTATTGGAGGCTATCAAACAACTGATAGAAAATAGTAAGTTTACTAAAGGTTGTGCGTATCATATTTTTGATGCTTTGTTGAACTATGACCAAAGTAATAGGCAAACTGTTTTTGCTATGTTGCTTACACTTTCGCAAAGTAAGCAAGATGCGTTGCAGGAAATATTAGCAAGCTATCCTTCGTGGTTGGTTGGTCATGCAAGCTTGTTCCCTGTTTCGTGGCGTGAACGCGCTTTGCAAAACTTAAACATTGAGGCGGTAATAAACATTGTGCGCGACTCTGATGCTACGCAATGGGACGTGCTGAAAGACTCGGTGTATGCCTTCTTGCGCAATAATCCACAACCTTCGAGTTTTTGGAAAGATATTTTAGAAATGGCTATCAATATGCCCGAAAGTCCATTGGTAGCAAGGATTTTGGAAAATGCGGACTGCAAAAAAATGTTCTTGCAACTCGAAGATGCAAGTATTTTGGAGATTGCACAGCCCGAACTCGAGGACTTACTTTCGGAATGGGCGACTGCGAATGTAACGCTTTTTGCAATGGGAAGCCCCGAATTGTTCCGTTTGTGTATTCACAAATTGCCCAAACTGCGCCAAGCTGGTTATACATTGGCGAAACAACATGGCATCACGATTTCGTTTGGGTTGCGCCTCATGGAATCTGACTTGCCTGAAGCAGTAGGCGAGGCGCAAGCATTTTTCAACAGCTTGCCTACCCAATCAGACACAGAATGGGAGTCGCTGTTGGGTATGATAGACAGCCCGAACAGGCAAGTGCGCATTTTTGCCCTTGCCTACTGGAAGGGACGTGCCGAGCATTTGGGTATGCGTCCACAGCTATTGCCTTTCCTATCCGAACACGCAGACCAAGCTGTTCAGGAGGCAGTGGCGAGGGAAATCAAAGACAAAAAAGTGCAAAATCCTTTTGTGCAACGCTTTGAAAAAGAGGTACTTAGACAAAAAAATAAGGCAAGAAAAGCGAAAGATGTGGTGAAGGCGCACATAGAAGAAACCCTCGAAATAGATGCTAACACGCTCATCGAGTTGGCGCAATCTGCCAACAAACGCGAAGCAGAATGGGCTATAGTGCAACTTACCAAAAAGGCACTGGCAGGCGAGGATACGGCGGGTTTTGTGTTGCAATAGCATATTGCTCAATCGATAAAATAGGGTTTGAAACCCTATTTTATTGAGCATATTAGACAAACTAATTTTTGATTTGTTGCGTTATTTTTTTCGTTTGCATGAAAATATTTGATTTTACCCCTTATCACACTCGTTGCATACATTCGGGCAGTGAGGAAGAAGCGCGAAAAGTGATAGCTGAGTGTGTCGAGGCTATGAACGCTTATATTGCTGAAAATCAAGCATATAAGAAAGAAGTTTTTGACAATTTGCTTGAGCAAATCAAACAAGGCGTAGCCACTTTACACAAAGAAGTAGATAGTTACTATAGTTTGAAAGTAGCTTGAGGTATGAAAAGCCCCATCACAGGTAAGCCCATGCAACTCATGAAAACGCTCCAAAAAATCACTTATCGCGGAGAGGTTTTCGAAATTTTGTACTATAGTTATGTTTGTCAGGATACTCAAGAACAATATACTACTGATGAGTTAGACGAACTAAATATAGCTCAAGTACAACTACAATACAAAGAAAAAGATGTTTTAGAGCCTGTTCAAAAATAACATTGCTTGGTAGCCCCAGAGGGGCGATATCTTTGTAGCAATGACATTGTTAAGATTATCAAAGCCCCGTAGGGGAGACATCTTAAGATTTCACCCCTACGGGGTTCTTGTTGGTGGAACGGCTTTTCTACAAAGATATCGCCCCGCTGGGGCTGAAAATGCGTTACCAAAAAATTTGAACAGGCTCTAAAACCATCATATAGCATTTCCATGAAAAAATTGATAACTTGGAATCACGTTTTTGATACCTTTGCAGAAACCTTTGTCAAATTTGCAAGAGGCGCGAAAGACAGTTTTTCTTCACACCTTTATTTGAAGCACGTTATCGTGTTACATCAAGAAGATTTTGAAAAATTACAAGCTTCTTATCCGAATGTAGGGGCGCATTTTATCCAAAAGCTCAAAAATTTATTGGCTTCTATTCCCTATAATCCCAATACGTATTTCGATTCATTGGAGCATAATTTAATATGTGTTACTATCTCAAAAGATAGCCATTTGTATCATCTGCCCGCTATCAAACAAGCCGAAGGCAAGATTTGTGGTAAGTATATAGATTTTGTGGGCTTTCACGAAACGTTGGTTTGGTCAGAGGAGGAGCAAATCTACGAAACAAGGGAGGGAAGCATGGCGTTTGTATTGGGCTATCCTACCCCTGACGATAGACTTGTTGTGTCGCCTGATGATTTTGTAGATGTAAATATCACTAAGTTTTTGTGATAGATTTCTTATTGATTGCTTACAAAAATACAAAAAACTGCCCTTTCGAACAGTTTTTGTAAAAAATCAGGATTTTTTTTGATGCACAAACTCAATCTATACGCCTTAAAACTCTATAATAAACCCAAGACTTGGGATAGCACTGCCCGAAGGCGTGTCCAAAATCAATGGAATAGCATTCGAGCCATCTTGTTGCAAGGGCTGTCCATCTGTGCTAAGAAAAGCGGTGCTTTCTTCGTTACGTTTGAAGGTATAAGAAGGATAAGAAGGGTTTTTGAAACTAAGCAAGTTTTGTATATCTATGAAGAAATCAAACGTAAAGCGTTTCAAGTTCCATTTTTTGTCTATGCGCAGGTCTGTTTGATTGAACGCGCCCAAACGCAAGGAGTTTAGCTGAGAAAAATCCAAAAATCCTGTGCCTAATGAAAGGTAATTGGCGCGTGAGGTAGCCAAGTCGAAAGGCGTGTAAGGCGAGCCTCCCGCGAAACGATGCTTCAAACCCAACTCCCAACCGCGCTTGAACTTGTAGCCGAAAATACCCGAAATCAAGTGACGATTATCCCAAGCCGAAGCCACAAATTTTCCATCCTTGCCTGCAAACTCGCTACGCACAAAGGTATAAGAAAAGACCGCGTAGAAGTTTTTGGTTAGTTTTTGTTGGAAATAAAACTCCAAACCATACGCCCTGCCGAGTCCGTCAGTCGTTACGGCTTCGTTGCCAATAGAGCCAAACTCGCCTCCTTGATTTGCCAACGAAATGCCATCGCGCACCGAAACAGGATAACGGCTATAATTTTTATAAAACCCTTCCAATGTAAAGCGCGTACTTGTTTTAGGCAAGAACTCAAGCCCTGCTACATAATGCACGGATTGCGTGTAGCGAGCATCTTTGTTTGCCAACTTGCCTGTAGCATCACGATAGCCCAAAATGGTATAAACAGGCGTTTTGAAATACGAGCCTACCGAAGCACTCACGTTCCACTTTTCGGACAAAGAATAGGAAAGCGACAGGCGAGGCGAGAGCGTTTCGAGGGGATTGTTGCCTTTCGTAGTAAAGGAGTTCATGTCAGTGCGCAAGCCTGCCGAAATGCCTAAACGATTGTCGAAAAAGGCACGTGAAAGTTGCCCAAATGCACCATAACGAAAGAAGTCAATGCCACCTTTGTACGTAAAGACTACATCAGGATTTTTGCGAATACGGTTGTAAATGTCATTCTCAAACTTCACGTATTGCGCCACTGCACCAAAACTAAATTTCCAGCCATTCACAAATTTATTTACATCTATGCGAAATTTATTTTCTATTTCTTGAGAACGCGAGCGCAAAATTCGCTTTGCTTCGTTGCCTATGTCTTTGTCTTCGAAGCGGTCAAGTTGGTTGTTGAACATATTTCTACTCAAGGCAATGTTGATGTAGCCGTTTTCAATCAAATGCTTCAAACCCAATCCGAAGGTATAATTCCATTGTTCGATGCTTGGCACAGAACGCAAGGTGTATTCGTTTTCAGGCGTACTCTCACGCGGAACGCCAAACCCAAATTCATCTATCGCCCCGATTCCTATAGCCGTAAGCGTAGTTTTTTTGTTGAATTTGTGCGAAACCTTGTACTGAAAATCCCAATAATCGGGGCGGATAGGCAAGTCGATAAGCCTGAACAAAAATTGCAGGTAAGAACGTCTTGCGGAGGCAAGGAACGTAGTTTTAGGTGAAATCTTGCCTTCTGTAGTGAGCGAAACCTCTGTGCCACTCAAACGAAAATTGCCCGAAAAACGCTCTGGATTGCCTTCGCGTTGCTTGAATTGGAGTACAGAGGCAAGGGCATTGTCGTAGCGAGCATCGAAGGCAGACGTACTAAGTTTCACATCTTCGATAAACGACACATTCAACATACCTACGGGACCGCCCGCGCTTCCCTGCGTGCTGAAGTGATTGATAACGGGAATTTCTATGCCATCAAGGTAATAGACATTTTCGTTGGGCGCGCCTCCGCGAATGATAATATCATTGCGGAAACCGCCTCCGCCTGTGCTACCGCCCACACCGGGCAAGGCTTGGACTACCTTCGAAATATCAAAATTTCCACCAGGGTTGTTCCTGATTTCCTCTGTAGTGAGGCTTTGCGTAGAGAGGGGCGTGATGATGTCCGCCACTGCCGCAGAGCGTTCTCGGTCTGTAGTGAGTTTTACCTCCTCGAGGGTGTTGGCTTCTTCAGCAAGCTCAAAAGTAAAAATTTGGTCATTGCCCGAAGTTACGTTGATGTTGAACTTGGTCAGGGATTGATAGCCCACCAAAGTAGCGACTACATTGTAGCTTCCTACGGTTACATTCTCGATTTTGAAGTTGCCATCAACATCAGTCGAAGCACCGATTTGTGTTCCTTCCAATGCCACTACAGCCCCCACGAGGGCTTCTTGTGTATTTTTGTCGCGCACAGTACCGCGAATGATGCCTGTATTTTGCGCAAAACTGTACGCGGTGAAGCATACTGAAAAAAGTAAGGCAAAAAAGTAGCGTAATGATTTCATTTTTATTACGTTTTAGTAGTAAATTAAGCTATATTACTACAAAAACAATATAAATTGAAAAAGGTTTTGTTTTGTGCAAAAAAAAATGCTTTTTTTTCGAAACAAGCGCGTTGGGTACTGTAGGGTAGGCAAGGCTTGCCTCTGCAAACAAAAAAAAACTGCCCTTTCGGACAGTTTCGAGTATATCAGCTAAGGAACTTGCCTAATTGTGCAGGAAAGGCACCATCAGGGTAAATTCGGGAATGTTTACTTCAAAGCGTTTGCCATCAACGGTGCGCTCCATAACGTACTTGCCTGCCATCTTGCCTATGCCTGTGCGTAGGTTACAGCCTGAAACGTATTGATGCACTTCGCCCGGTTCGAGAACGGGTTTCTTGCCTACCACGCCCTCGCCTTCCACTTCTTTCATGTAGCCATTGGAGTCAAAAATGAACCAATGCCTGCGCTGGAGTTGCACCGTGTAGGGGCTACAGTTTTCTATCGTGATACGATACGTGAAAACGTAGTGCGATTGAGAAGGACTTGAATATTCTTTTTGATAATCAGTGATTACTGTTACTTTTACACCGTCAGTTACTTGGGTAGTCATAATGTTGAATGGGTTTTATCGGTTGTTCAAAATGTTTTTGTTTCGAGTGATTAAATTCCAACTTTGATGCCAAATTGCTTTTTTTTGAAAAAAATTATTTTTTTGGGTTTTATTATGCAAATTTGCAAGAAAAACAGCCCCTTTTATGCGTACTCTCTTTTTTTTGCTTGTGTGTTGTGCCTTGTTCGCGTCTGTAGGCAAGGCGCAGGAATTGTTGATGAAGGTGGACGTAATCTCTACCCAACTCACTACAAACCAAGCCACTGAGAAAACTATTTTTGTGGATATGCAACGCGCTATCCAAAGTTTTGTGAACAACCAACGCTGGACAAGCGATGACTTCAGGAAAGACGAACAGATAGAGTGTTTCTTGAGTATTACGCTTACAGAAGCTCCTTCACAAAATTATTTCAAAGCCACTGCCCAACTTCGCGCTGTGCGTCCTGTCTATAACACGAGCTTTAAAACGCCCATTCTGAGCTACATAGACCGCAATTTCGAGTTTGGCTACACGCAAGGGCAACAACTCATTTATGCCAAAAATATTTTTACTGATGACCTTTCCTCGATGCTTGCCTTCTATGCCAATGTGATTTTAGCAATGGATTATGACAGCTTCGCGAAGGGAGGCGGGGCGCAATATGCCGAAGAAGCCTTCAATATCGTGAATATTGCGCAAGGCTCGGCTAATGCGGGGTGGAAAAGGCAAGGCTCGACCATTAATCGCTATTGGCTTGCCGAAAACCTACAAAGCCAACAAATGATACCTTTCCGCGAGGCAATTTATAATTATCACCTTTTGGGCTTAGACAATTTTTTGAAAAACCCCGAAAAAGCACGCGAAGAAATCTTGAAGGTGCTGGAAGTGATTGATGGCGTGAATAAGCTCAAACCTGCGGCGGTGTACATGAACATCTTTTTTGATGCCAAAGGCTTAGAAATCATGAACATCTTTTTGCCTACGCCCCTCGAAATGCGCAAAAAAGTTCACTCTTTTCTCACACGCCTCGACCCAAACAAAGCCCCACAATACAGCAAGTTGATTGAATAATTCTAACATTTTTCTGCTCATGTATTCTCTCAAAACTCTCCTGCACAATGCAGGTTGCCAACTCAGGCAAGGAAACCTCGATATTCAAATTGACAAAATTTGCTTCGACTCAAGGCAAGTCGTGCCAAACACGCTTTTTGTGGCTATTGCGGGCTTGCACACAGACGGGCATCAATACATCAAAACGGCTATAGAAAAAGGCGCGACAGCTATCATAGCACAACATTTTGTAGAGGACTTGCCTACAGGCATCACGTATCTTACCTGCGAAAACAGCGCGAAGGCGTTAGGCTTGCTTGCCTCCAATTGGTACGGACACCCTTCGCAAAAAATGAAAGTCGTGGGCGTAACAGGCACGAATGGCAAAACTACAGTAACGACTTTGCTGTTCAAACTTTTCCGCAAATTGGGCTACAGCGTGGGGCTAATCTCTACAGTGCAGAACCAAATCAACGACAAAATTATCCCTACCCAATATACCACGCCTGACGCGCTTACGTTGCAAGGGCTGTTGGCAGAAATGGCACAACAGGGCTGTACACACGTTTTTATGGAGGTAAGCTCTCATGCAATGGTGTTGGAAAGATGCGCAGGGTTGGTTTTCACAGGGGCGGTTTTTACCAATATTACCCACGACCATTTGGACTTTCACGGAACTTTTGATAATTATATCAAAGCCAAAAAGAAGTTTTTTGATGAACTTACGCCTCAAGCCTTCGCTTTGGTGAATGTTGATGACAAGCGCGGTCAAGTAATGTTGCAAAATTGCGTTGCCAAAACACAGCGCACTTTTGCCCTGAAAAACATGGCAGACTACAAAGGCAAGATGCTCGAAAATACCTTGCAAGGCTTGTTGCTCGAAATCAATCAGCAAGAAGTTTGGTTTAGGCTTATTGGCGATTTCAATGCCTATAATTTGATGACTGCCTACGGGGTGGCGTTGCTTTTAGGCGAGAAAGAATCCGATATTTTGACCGAATTGTCGGGCATCACAGGGGCAGAAGGGCGTTTTGACCAAATACGCGCTACCAATGGCGTTACGGCAGTAGTGGATTATGCACACACGCCAGACGCGCTGAAGAATGTATTGATGACCATTGAACAGCTTGCCTCCGATGGGCAAAATATCATCACTGTAATTGGTTGTGGCGGGGACAGAGATAAGACCAAAAGACCTATCATGGCGCGTATTGCTTGCGAGTTTAGCCATGTTGTAGTGCTTACCTCCGACAACCCACGCACCGAATCGCCTACCCAAATCTTAGATGATATGTTTGGAGGCTTAGGCATCTTGGAGCGCAAAAAGGCACAACGCATCGAAAACCGTAGGCAAGCTATAGAATATGCCTGTTCGATAGCCCAGCCCAACGACATTGTCCTTGTGGCAGGCAAGGGACACGAAACCTACCAAGAAATTGATGGAGTGCGCCACCCTTTTGACGACAAAGAAGTTTTGAAAGCATATTTACCCTAATCACAAGGCTATCCGTTTGGGCAGAGGCGATAGGTTCTAATGTATGACAGAATTTACAAGATTTACAGGACTTTTTTAGCGCATAAAAAACTTGTAAATCCTGTTAATCCTGTCTAAAAAGATATTCGCTTGACAGCATTTTTAGCTTAGAAAAACGTGA
>RDXI01000098.1:0-9962 GCA_004292795.1 Bacteroidota bacterium
ACTTCTGCCTGCATATCCAACGACACAACGGCAAAACCCGAATCCAAATAATCGGGCAAAAAACCAATGAGCGAACTCTTGCCTACGCGCCTTTGCCCTGCTATGAAAAACAACGGCATTTGGGGCGACTGCAAAACCCTATTTTTCAGCTTTTGGCGTAGGTCGTCCCTGCCAAAAAACACGCCTTTGTCCAACTGCGGGTGGAGTGCCACGCCTGTACGATAGACATTCAAACCCAAAGGCTGTTCGTTTTCTATCTGTAGTGCGATTTGTTGGGCTTCATCTCGCAATACCTTTTTCCAAACGTCTATGGTCTGAAACCAATAATCCCGCCAAGCACGCGGAGCGAAGGCATTTTGTAGCTCAAACTGCTCGACTGCCTTTTGCAGACGCGCCAAATAATCTTGGCGAATGTGCAACGAATTTTGTTTGCGAAAGTCCGCCAAAAGGTCTTGGATTTGGGTAAGCGATTCGTTCCATGTTTGGGTAGGCAAGACTTTTTCTATTTTGCTTTTTCCGCTATATTCCAATAATATAGCTTCTAATGTTTCCCAATGCTTGAGTCTGTCTTGCCTACAAAGCCCCGCTCTTTGTGCTTCGAGCATACTATAGGCTAAACTTGCTTGCAATTCGCGTTCACGCAACAAAAAACGGATAAACTTGCCTACTTCTTCTTTTTCAGGGTTTTCGAAGGCATATTGCTTCAGGCTTTTATCCAAACCCGCACAAATAGGATACCACACCAACGCATCAAAACGATACGGATTGTAGGCAAGTGCATAACGCCTAACAATATGGCGCAAGGCATAAAAAAGCAGGAAAGGTACACGATAATAAAAGAAGTAAAAACCTAAAGAAACACCAAAGCCAACAGCTAAACCAAAAACCAAACCAACACCCAAACCAACACCCAAACCAAAAACCAAACCAACACCCAAACCAAAAACCAAACCAACACCCAAACCAAAAACCAAACCAACACCCAAACCAAAAGCTAAACCAAAAGCTAAACCACCAGCCAAACCAACAGCCAAACCAACAGCCAAACCAAAAGTCAAAGCAAAAGTAAAATCAACAGCCAAACCAAAAGTCAAACCAAAAGTCAAACCAAAAGTCAAACCACCAGCCAAACCAACACCCAAACCAACACCCAAACCACCAGCCAAACCAACACCCAAACCAACAGTTGTACTCCATAACCAAGCCATATATCGATGGCTGTAGCTTGTGTTCCAAACCTCTTTCAAGTCAGGCGTAAGCCAATCGGCAGGCGCAAATACCACTACTATGGCACTACACAGTAGCCAAAGCAACACTACCAACAAACTATTCAACAAAAAAGGTCGCCAAAACCAACGCCAATCCCTTAGTCTTTCCCAAAAGTTAAATTGTTTACTAAAATCTCGCAAACGTTTAGGCTCAAAAAAAAGCCACTGGTACATTTGCAGAAGGTTTTTCGGGGCGTTAGCGTATTTTTCTTCTAAGATTTCGTAGTGTTCGTTTTGCATCTTCTTTGGTGTTTAGGGTGGGTTGTTCGTCAGTAAGGGCGTTCAGCAGGTCGTAAGGTATGGGTTCGGCTTCGCACTGTTCGGCGAGGTAGGCAAGCACATCAGGCGGGGCAGGCAAGTTACGCTGTAGTTCCGCTTCTATCTCCGCGTAGGCAAGTTCAGAGAGTTTTACCCTGTCAAATTTCAGAGGCGAGGAAACGGTTTGGTAGCTTTGTTGGCTGTCTAAGTGCGTAACACAAGCCACACGGCAAAGCGGATTATTTCTCAAACTGTATTTGGGCTTGCACAAAAATACTATGGGGCAAACCAGCCCGCGCTATGTCCGCAAGCATACGCCCCTTGCCTGTCCCACTTTCGCCATAGATGTTGAGGCATTGCCTTTCGTGGGCGAGTTTGCGCACATAGAGGCGCGTAAGTTCGGGGCGCAAGGCGTGTGCCAAATCCAATTTTTGAAAATCCTCTATAGTAAAGGTAGGCAAGACCACTACAGGCGAGTCCGCTGTTTCGACTTCGGCAGGCAAGGCTCTTTTCAGCTTGCCTATAAAAGTACGCAGGCGGTCTGTATCTCGCCAATTTGTACCTTTGTCTATGTAGTCATTGCGCAATGTGTTGAACTCGTGCAATGATTCTTGTGGCACAATCGACTCCAATACTTCAAAACATATTGAAACATTGGCTTTGTCTAAGTATTGTGAGGCAATTTCGAGGGTTGGGTGCATAACAATAGCGTGTTTGGCACAAATATAATCGATGCGCGGTAAAAAGCATACACAACGCCTGTTTTTTTTATCCCCTCCAATCAATAACTTACCTAAACCTTACCTTCAGCGAAAGCCCCGCCAAGCCCTGCCCGCCCACGTTCTCGCCGTAGGGCGAAAGGCGAAACGAGATGTTGTCATCAACATTGAAGGTTTTGAGGTGACCTTCCACGAAAGCGTCTAAGACATTCAATCCATACGCCCCCAATGCCACCAAGATAACCAAGTCGCGGTTGCGTCCCCATTCTTTTTGTAATCTTCGGACATTGTCAAGCGTAAGACGACCTCGAAATGGATCATCTTCAGGCTTGTTGGCTAATTGTGCATAATACGAGTTGCGGAACGTCAAATGCTCATTGTTGTTGTACCTGATGAAATAGCCTATTACTCCCGCGCCCACATACAAGAGAGGCACTTTCCAATACGCATTTTTCTTGTTGTATAACTGCCCAAGCCCAGGGAGGATAGCCGAGTACAAGGCGGCACGCGAAGGCGAGTGTGTAGATTTTTTGAGGGAGTCTATGGTCTTGCCTATCACCCTAACCGAGTCCGTTTGGGCGTGTGTAGGCAAGGAAAAAAGGGAAAAAAACAAAAAAATATAAAAAAAATAATAGCGCATCTCGATTGTTTTACAAAAAAACTATATATTCGTGCTGTAAAGTTACAACTTTTTGTGCTATTATTGCAAACCCATATTGTAAAAAACAGTTAATATTCTCAAAATCAATATCCTTCAAACGTATGATAAAACAATTTTGCTGTTTGGTAGCACTGGCTATGCTCCTCTGGTCGTGTGGCGGAGGCAACAGCACAAACCAATCCAACGAAGGAGGGAAAAAGGTATTTCGCTACAACCAAACAGGCGGACTAACTTCCCTCGACCCTGCGTATGCCAATATACGCGCCAATGTTTGGGCTACTTCCCAAATCTACAATGGGTTGTTTAGCTTCAGCAAAACCTTAGACCCACACAACGAACTCGTGCAAGAGTGGGAAGTGTCGGAAGATGGCAGAGTCTATACCTTTACGCTTAAGCCCGACATTCATTTTCACGATAACCCTTGCTTCAAAGGCAGTCGTGGACGTGAGATGATGGCAGAAGACGTAGTGTATTCGTTCCGCCGTATTATGAAAGAAGGCACAGGCGCGTGGGTTTTCAGCGACAAAGTGATTACCAATGCTGATGGCACGCCTTCGGACACTTGTTTCAAAGTATTAGACAATTATCGTTTTCGTGTATATCTGAAAAAGCGTTTCTCGGCTTTCCTGCATATCTTGGCTACGCCTTATTGCTACATTGTGCCTAAAGAAGCCGTAGAAAAATATGGCAAAGACTTTGGCAAAAACCCTGTAGGCACAGGCGCGTTTATATTCAAAAAATGGGATTTTGGTCAAAAACTCGTGCTTGTGAAAAACGAACACTATTGGGAAAAAGACAACAAGCATCAGCCTATTCCTTACATAGACGCGGTAGAAATTTCGTTCCATGATGACCGCAATACAGAGTTTTTGGAGTTTAGCAATGGTAATTTGCATTTCCTCTGCAACCTTGCCGAAACCTCTCGCGACCAAATATTGGAGAAAAACGGGCAAATCAAAGAAAAATTTGCGAACAAATTTGCAGTGCAAAAAATTCCTTACCTCAATACAGAGTACGTAGGCTTCTACTTGGAAGGGGACGAAAAAACAAATCCTCTTACCAACCTCAAAGTGCGTCAAGCCCTTAGTTATGCCGTGAACCGCAAAGAACTTGTGTCGTTCCGCAGAAATGGCTTGGGTATGGCGGCAGATTATGGCTTCGTGCCTTTCGCCTTGCCTTCGTTTGACAGCACACGCATCAAGGGCTACCCATACAATCCCAAAAAAGCGCAAGAATTGTTGAAAGAAGCGGGCTTTCCTGAAGGAAAAGGCTTGCCTGCCCTCAAACTTTATACCTATCCTTCTGATAAGGAAATTGCAGAACAGTTGCAAAAAGATTGGGAAGACATAGGCTTGAAGGTAAACGTGGAAATGAACCAATTTGCGGCACACCGCAAGCTCGTAGGTGATGGCGAAGCCAAAATGTTTCGTGGTTCGTGGATTGCCGATTATCCTGATGCGGAAAACTACCTCACGCTTGGCTACAGCAAAAACTTCTCGCCCAAAGGACCCAACTTCTTCCACTTCAAAAATGCGGACTTCGACAAACTCTATGAAGAAGCGCATGAGTCTGATAACTTGTTTACGCGCTATGACGACTACCTGAAAATGGATCAAATCTTCATGGACAATGCCGTTATGTTGCCTTTGTACTATGACGAAGTATTGCACCTGAAACAGCCTTTCGTAACAGGTTTGGAAATCAACGCCATGAACAACTTGATGCTCAAATTCGTAGATTTCAAATCCAAAGACGGAAAATAAGCTATAAATATATCATCAAAAGGCGTGTTCGAGAGGACACGCCTTTTTTTTATGCTTCATAAGATATAAACAGGCATATCTTTTCAGATATGCCTAGTTTATGCTTCATAAGACATATAAATCACCCGCTCTTCGAGGCATTGTTGCGCTTCAGGTGAGAGTTGGGCTATGCTATCACAATGCACAAACTGTAACCTTCTAATTCGAAACAAGCTATCGGGCAAGGAAGGAAGCGGATTTTTGCTCACCGTAAATTGAAATAGATGTTTCCAATGACTCAAATCTTCGGGCAGGGCTTCTATTTTATTTCCATCTATTGTTATGTCATACAGTTGTGTAGCTTCCAATAAATTGGGAGGCAAGGCAGTGAATTGATTGTACTTCAAATTTACCGTTACCAATGACTTGCACCACTCCTCGCCTGCAGGCAAGGCAGAAAGGCGGTTGTGTGAACAGCTTAGGTACTTCAAACACCTGCCATTTGCCAATGAATCGGGCAATGCCTCAAGAAAATTATGCGAAACAGTCAAACTTTCGAGTTTTGGGCAGTTGCCTATATCATCAGGCAGTTTTTGCAAGCGGTTTTGGCTTGCAGACAAAAAGCCCAAATTTGGCAATTTGCAAATGCCATCAGGCAAGGAGGTAAGTTTATTGTTATCAACAAAGAATTGAGTTACTTGTTCCCATTTCTCGATGCTCGCAGGCAAGGTGTGTGCTTTGTTGTCCGAATACCACAAACATTCCAATTTCGCCCAATGTCCCACCCCATCAGGCAAGCGCGTAATGCGGTTATCATACAAGTAAAGGTTTTTTAACGCAACCCAACCACCCACGCTTGGAGGCAAGGACGTTAGTTTGTTATTGTTCAGATAGAGGTTTTTCAGGCTTTTCCACCCGCCTACTGTGTCAGGCAAGGAGGCGAGTTTGTTTTTCTGCAAATCTAAGCGTTTTATGGAGTGCCACTCGCCTACAGAGGCAGGCAAGGAGGTAAGTTTGTTTTCGCGCAAATCTACAAATTTTATCGAGTGCCACTTGCCTACAGAGGCAGGCAAGGCGAGGGTATGATTGCTTACCAAACGAAACTCTTGGAGGCATTGCCAATTCCCGATACTTTCAGGCAAGGAATTGATTTTGTTCGTATTCGCATTGAATATAGTGAGTTTTTGCCACTTGCCTACTGCTTCAGGCAAGGACGTAAGTTTGTTGTTCGCACATTGAAATTCTTGCAAATCTTGCCACTCGCCTACTGCATCAGGCAAGGACGCAAGCGGGCTTTTGTTCAGGGTAAAGTGCGTTAGCTTTTTCCACACGCCCACCCTTTCAGGCAAGGCTTCCAAGTCGCTTCCTTCTATAATCAAGATTTCCAAATTCGTGCAATGAAACAAGGCTTCGGGCAGTTCCTTTTTCTTGTACTTGTAATGTTTAATTTCCAGAATATAGGGATAGAAAACAGCAGGCAAGGTTTCCAATGCTTGCAAGTCGTATTTTGACAACCTCTCTTGCAACAACGGCACACAGTCGTCAGGGATTCCGCCTCCTTCCAAGAGTTGCAAAGCAAGCGCGAAATGCGCTTCTTCTTCGGACTCCAACAAACGAACCACATTATCGCGCATGGTTTGCGCTTCAGGCGAGTCTTCAAGCAAATACATATATCAACAACCGCAATAGGAAACCTCTAAAAATCGTACAAGTATAAGATTTTTTTTCTACATTTGCGTAATCACTCCTTGCCTGCTGTATGATGTACGCCTTCGAACCCCAAGCCACCACTTTCTCGCCTGCCAATGCGTGGGTATTGTCGCGCATAGCGAGCCTTGTTTACCAAACAGGTTTTGATGTGGAATATGACTGCCAAAATGTTTGGAAAATGCAACACGCCTATCTCGAAAATGCAGAACACGACACACAATTTTTGGTCATGGGAGATGCAGAAAAGGTTTTTGTGGCTTTTCGTGGCACAGAAGGCAAGCTCGAAGATTGGACAACCAATGCCAAGTACAACCTTGTTCCCGCACTTGGCGGAGCTGTGCATGAAGGTTTTTGGCACGCCACCCAAAGCATTATGGGCGATTTGGCGCAGACCTTAGACCGCTTCTGCACACAAGGGCAAACGATATGGCTCACAGGGCATAGTTTGGGCGGGGCTTTGGCTATGTTGGCTACTGCTTTTTTTGTGGAGCAAGGCATACAACCCGCAGGGCTTTATACTTTCGGACAGCCTCGCGTGGGCAATCAAAGTTTTGCTTTTCGTTTTTTGGAGCAATACGCTTCTTGTTATCGCCTTGTTTGCGAGGGGGACGTAGTTAGCTGTGTGCCTCCGCAAAAGTTGGGCTACGAACATTCGGGCAATTTTTATCATTTATTGACAAGTGGCGGATACGACCAAGACCTCGCCTCGTGGAGTGCTTCGTGGAGCAATGAAATCAAGGTGATAGATGAATTTGCAGAATTGGCGTTTTTTGGCTTGCCTGCCCACGCAATAGCCACTTACCAACAAAGAATCGAGCAGATGTCAAACTGAAGACGCATTTTTTTTCAATAAAATTATTTTTTCAACGTTTCATACAATAACCGTTTATTCATTCTATCATTCATTGACATTATGCTGTTTTTATTGCATTTATTTTTTATTTTGTTCCAATATTCAAACTTCAAAACAGTACAATATAGGAACGAACCACGCAAAGACACCCTCATCACACTCACGATTGCAGGTCATGCGGTGGACATTCGCACTCCCTCCACAGGCGAGATAAAAGGCAATATCATAGTGCTACCGGGTTGGAGTTTTACCAAAGATGATTGGTGCAAAAATTCTTCGCTTTGCCAAAAGGCATTGGCGCAAGGCTATCGCCTCATCTTGCCTGAAATGGGCAAAAGCGTATATTCCCACGAGTTTTACCCCGAAACAGTGAAGGATTGGGAGAAATTTCCTAACAAGGCGTGGCTTCTCAAAGAAATGATACCCACCTTGCAAAAGAAACACAAAATTTTGCTCGAAACAGACAAGAATTTTGTCTTAGGGCTTTCTACAGGTGGGCGCGGTGTGGCGTTGCTTGCCCTTGCCAAGCCTGAACTTTTTACAGCGTGTGCCGCGCTTTCTGGCGACTACGACCAAACGCAAATGCCTACAGACCGCCTGATGATAGGCTATTATGGCTCTTACCTGAAGTTCAAAAGCCGTTGGGAAGGCGAGGACAACCCCACAAAACAAGCCGAATTTTGGAAAACGCCTATTTATTTGGGGCATGGCAGGCAAGACAACATCGTGCCTGTGTCGCAAACCCAAATTTTTTATGATGCCATCAAAAAACACCTCAAAAAAAATAACCCCACGCTCAAGGTAAAACTGCATTTGGCTGATGCGAGCCACGATTACAAATATTGGGACAGCGAAGTAGATAATATGCTCACCTTCTTCAAAGAGTTTTTGGGCAATTAAATGTCGTTTGTGTTGCGCGGAATGGGGTTGTAGTTGGCATCAAAACAATCCCTTGCTGTGCCTTTGAACGCCTCAACTAAGGCTTGTCGGACTTCGATGTGTTTTTCGAAAACAGTAAACCAAACAGAGAAAAAGCCTGTTGAAAGAGCTAGGATTATAATGGCTGGAATATTGGTTTCTTCTTTTTCCCACTTTTTGAGATATTCATCTGCTTTCTCCCACGCCCCGCGCCTGTGTTTCCAACGTGTGTCATTTTTATGGTAATTTGGATTCCCTGCTCGTTTATCTAAACCCAACAAATTCATTGTTGCTTCTGCTTTTTTCTTTTGGTCTTGGGTAAGATTGGGGTGCAAAATAACTACACCACCCTCTAAATATTGAAAAGCTAAAAGAGTGTTATCCCTATGCGGAAAATACATAGTATTCAAATCTACTGTTTTATTACTCTTATTGTCTTTCCCGTTGCACCTACCACAAGAAAGTAGGAAATTATCCCAGTCATGTGTTCTAGAACTATCTTGGTTCTGCGAAATAATGTGTTCAACTTCTAAATCAGAGCTAAATACCTCACAATAACTACAATACACATCCAAATTAGCCTCCAAAGGCATACGAGCATCAGTATGCGATTTGTAGATTGCTTGTATTGTAAAGGTTTCGTCGCGCGTGGTTAGCACTTCGGTAGGCAAGGCTTTTTGTACAGGTCGCATATTGTCTATAGGTTTTGACTTTTTCGTTCTGCTTTGAGCAATGCCACAAAAGCGGCATCATCACTATAAAGGTTTTCTAATTCATTCAAGCGTTGGCGAAGTTGGGCTACTTCCTTGTCTGTTTGGCTTGTTTTCCCTTGCGCCACAAGTGCGAAATATTCACTTGCTACTCGCTCCATCTCCAAAAATTTTTCGCTTCGTTGAGGCATTTCTACTCCCATCTCGAACTCGGCTATGTCTTCAATGCTGTGTTTGAATGGGTCGCCATCTAAACCTTCTCTATTTTCAGGGTTTTCTAAATTTACAATTTCGTCTGCTTCTAAACTCTGCACGATAAAAGGCGAGTGCGTGGTAGCAATGAACTGAATATTAGGGAAGGTACGTTTTAAATCTCCTACTATGCGTTTTTGCCAACGCGGGTGCAAGTGAATGTCTATTTCGTCAATCAATACAACACCTTTCGAATCGCGGAGCGCGTTTTCTCCTAAATGCCCATTGAGCGTGATGCAACGATAGGCAAGCTCGGCTACAATGCCCACTATGTTACGCTGACCATCACTCAACAAACGAAAAGGCACGAATTGTGTTTCTCCATTATCGCGAAGCATCTTGCCTACTAAATCGTTTTCTTCAAAGTCGAAAAACACATCTTGCCAACCCACCACACAATCGCTAATAGCTTTTTTCACTAAGTTAAGCAAAGTCTTATCTTTACCCTTTGTTAAAATTGAATACTCGTAAGTGTGAAACCACTCTAAGTAAGCAATGCTATCAGAGGCAGGTTCGAGGCAGGCATAATAACCATCATACAAAATATCGCCTTTGCTTTTTGTATTAATGCGTTGATTTTTCCCAATCCATAACCTTCCCGTACTATAGTAGGCAAGAACAGGCAAGTTTACACGCGAATCGGTAGGGCTATTCGTTTTCTGTTGGTGTGATTTGGATATTTCGGTAATGTTGGTGGCTTCTTTGATACTTGTTCTTCCTTCATAAGATTTTAAAATTCTGCCCCATTTTAGATTTTTGTATTCATCAATATCTCCTTCTGCCCACACCTCAACAGGGAATTGATAGGCATAACGCCCTTCCAAATGAACTTTGCGAATATCCGTTTTTTGTATATGCCTTTGTGGGGCAG
>RDXI01000098.1:9974-22613 GCA_004292795.1 Bacteroidota bacterium
AACGCTTCCATAGCAGAGGTTTTGCCCTTTCCATTGTTGCCTATCAAAACAGTGAATTGTGAATTAAACTCAAAAGTCTGTTGGGCAAAACCTTTGAAATTCTTAATTTCTATCTTATGAATTTTCATAACGCAAAAATAACATCTTTTCACTAAAAAAGTGCTATGGGGGTATGTTTTTGTGTGAGCTCGCCTTTGTAATGCAAAAGCCATTGCCACGCACTTATAGCATAGTTCACATTTTTTCAGACCGCTATGTTATCAAAAATACTTTGCCTGCTTTGGGCTTGCCTGCCCGCGCTTGCTATGGCGCAAAACGTGCAAAAACCCTCACAAGAAGCCCAAAAAGCCTATAAAGACAAAGACTACAAGCGTTTTTTGGCAATTTACCAAACCTTAGACTCGGTGCGCCCCATGCACCCTACCGTTTTGTATAACCTCTCGGCAGGCTACGCGCTGAACAACGAAGGCAAGAAAGCCATCGAAACCTTAGAAAAACTTATCCTCATCAATGCCTCGACTGCAGTGGCAAAGGATAGCGATTTCGTAAGCCTTTGGCAAACGCCTGACTTTCAGCGTGTTGTGAAGCAAATAGACGATATACGCCAACCTGTCCAAAACAGCCAAGAGGCATTTAGGATTAAACAAAAAGACCTACACATTGAGTCGGTAGGCTATGATGCCAAAACGCAAACTTTTTATTGTGGAAGCATACACAAGCGAAAAATTGTGCAAATAGACTCGAAGGGCAATGTTTCGGACTTCACGAAGGAAGGGCAGGCAAGTATTTGGGCAGTGTTGGGCATACAAGTTGATACAAAAAAGCGCGTCCTTTGGGCTGTAACAACGGCTATGCCCGAAATGGAAGGCTACGAACCCGCACAAGAAGGCAAGTCGAAAGTATTGAAATTTGACCTCGTTACCCAACAATTATTGGCAGAATATGCGATAGATGATGCCCAAACGCACTTTTTCGGAGATTTGATTTTGCACCCCAACGGAACAGTCTATGTGTCGGATAGTGGCTATCCTGCCATTTACCAAATAAAACCCAACGACAACAAATTGACGCTTTTTGTCAAAACTTCCCTGCGTTCTTTGCAAGGGCTTGCGCTGAATAAAAAAGGCAACAAAATGTTTGTAGCCGACTATGCTAATCAACTATACGTTATCGACTTGCCTACCCAAACCGTAACGGCATTGTCCTTGCCTGCGGGAGTGTCGGCAAAGGGAACAGATGGCTTGTATTTTTGGAACAATACGCTTGTGGCTATCCAAAATGGCGTGTCGCCTAAACGAGTGGTGCAATTTTTCTTGAACAAGGAGCAAAATAAAATCACAACTTTTAAGGTAATAGAAGCCAATAACCCGCTTTTTGATGAGCCAACTTTGGGCGTTTTAGTGGGCGATATGCTGTATTATGTAGCCAATAGTTCGTGGAATGATTATAAAGATGGCGTACTCGTTACGGACAATCTGGGTGATGCGGTGATTTTAAAAACCTTGCTCAAGCGTTGAAATTTAAAGGGCAAAATCTATAAGAGCAAAAAGAAAAAGCTATCTTTGCAAACGGTTGTACTGATAAACCAAAACAAGTATTTTCTAACGATATGATAAATAAGGTTGTGGCAAGCGTCGAGGAGGCGGTAGCCGATATTCATGATGGCGCAACATTGATGCTCGGCGGTTTTGGCTTGTGCGGAATCCCCGAAAACTCTATCAGCGCGTTGGTGCGCAAAGGTGTAAAAAACCTTACCTGCATCTCGAACAATGCAGGCGTAGATGATTTTGGCATTGGGCTAATGCTCCAGCAACGCCAAGTGCGCAAAATGATTGCTTCGTATGTAGGCGAGAACAAAGAATTTGAACGCCAACTACTTTCAGGCGAGCTTGAGGTCGAGCTAATCCCACAAGGCACGCTTGCAGAACGTTGCAGGGCGGGCGGAGCAGGTATTCCCGCTTTCTTCACTCCCGCAGGCTATGGCACTGAAATAGCCGAAGGCAAGGAAACACGCGAATATGACGGCAAAATGTATGTGTTGGAAGAGTGGCTTCGTGCCGATTTCGCTATCGTGAAGGCGTGGAAAGGCGACACCGCAGGCAATCTCATCTACCGAGGTACTGCCCGCAACTTCAACCCTATGATGGCTACAGCAGGCAAGATAACCATTGCCGAAGTAGAAGAACTTGTGCCTGTAGGCGAGCTTGACCCGAACCAAATCCACACCCCGGGCGTGTTCATACAGCGCATTTTTCAAGGAAAAGACTACGAAAAGCGCATAGAGCAAAGAACCATCAGCAAATAACCTTTCGTAGCGCGCAAAACTTTTTGGCGTATTTTGGGGTTATCTTTTTTTAACATCTCCCTTCCATGAAACGCTTTATGTTTTATTTCTTACAAGGCGTGGTTACTATGGTACTTCATGCCTGTGGCTTCGCTACCGTTCAAACCCGCCCCGATACAACTCAAAAAATGGAAAATACCGCTACTAAGTCATTCTATGACTTTAAACTAATGTCCCTCGATGAAAAAGAAGAAATTTCTTTTGAACGCTACAAGGGCAAAAAAGTATTGTTGGTGAATGTAGCCTCCAAATGTGGGCTTACTCCTCAATACAAAGACCTGCAAGCACTGCACGAAAAGCATGGCGATAAGTTGGTGATTTTGGGCTTTCCTGCCAACAACTTCATGGGGCAATAACCCGCTTCGAACAATGAAATAGGCGAGTTTTGCCAAAAAAACTACGGCGTATCGTTCCAAATGTTCGCCAAAATATCAGTAAAAGGCTCTGACCAACACCCTTTGTATCAATGGCTTACTACTAAGGCACAAAATGGTTGGAATGAACAAAACCCTGATTGGAATTTTGCCAAATACTTGGTAAACGAAAAAGGCGAACTTGTTAATTTCTTCCCTGCTCGCGTCTTGCCTATGAGCAACGAAGTATTAGAAGCCATCAAATAAAGCGTTACCTTTTCAAGCGTTGGGCAAGAACAGCACTGTTCGCTCAACGCTTATTTATTACAGTTTTTTCTTTCAATAATATGCCAATTCCTGCTATCATTGCCAAACTTCAAGAACTCGCTACCACGCACAAGGATAAGATAGTGTTCTCTACAAGCTTTAGCTTCGAAGACCAACTTATCACGCACTTGATTTTGGCAAATAAAATTCCTATCCGCATTTTTACCTTAGACACAGGGCGTATGTTTGCCGAAACGTACCGCGCTATGTACGACACGAGCAGTCGCTACGACTACAACGTGCAAGTGTATTTTCCTGATAATCAAGCCGTTGAAAATTTGGTAAATGAAAAAGGTTTATACAGTTTCTACGACTCGGTAGAAACGCGCAAAGAATGTTGTTTCATTCGCAAAGTACAGCCTTTGAAACGCGCCTTAGCGGGTATGGAATGTTGGATAACGGGCATACGTGCTGAACATTCGCCCAACCGCCAAACGATGCAAGATTGGGAATGGGACGCGGACAACAATTTGCACAAATTCCACCCTCTCCTGCATTGGAGTACGGAAGAAGTAGAAAAGTATGTACGCGAAAACCATATTCCTTACAACAAACTCCACGACCAAGGCTTTCCGAGCATTGGTTGCCAACCTTGCACTCGCGCTGTAGCCAAAGGCGAGGATATTCGCGCTGGGCGTTGGTGGTGGGAAGACACAAGCAAAAAAGAATGTGGCTTACATGGTAAATAACAGTCAATCAATATTTATATGAAAAACACCCTCAAAATTCTGTTTTTGTGCTTCTGCGCTTTGTGCGGGAGCTGTAATCAACCTTCTACCCAAAAAGTACGAGATGTGCAAGATTTTTCTTTCAGCATCGATTTATTTTCTTTTGCTGATGAAAGCGGTATTACTACCAACGTAACGCCCACCTCCATTACTGAAATCCAAAACCAAAGAGGTAAGGAAGACTCCGTAACAGTGAAACTTACCTCCGAACAGACCGCCCAAATCAAAAACGCGCTGAATAGATTGCCTTTGGATAAGCTACAGCCCAAGTATGAGCAAAAAGGTATAACAGATGGCGGGGGCAGAAGATTTATGTTTGTATTGGACAAGAAAAAATACGAGGTTTCTTACGTCAATCACCCGCTTGATGCTAATTTGGAGGAATTGGTAACCATCATAGAAAAAATCTTGCCTGCCAAAAAATAACAGTGCGAACCTACAAAAGCACTTTGCGAAACGTAAGCGAAATACGTTTGGTGCGTTTGTAGGTTTGTTCTTCGAAAGTATCTGTTTTGCGCGAAGCGATGGCGTGTTGCCAATCATAACGACTTTCGCCTTGCAACACAACGGCACTGCCCGCTTCTAAGAGCAAAGCACGTTTTTCTTTGTGGTGCAAGTGTATAAAATCCATCACACAAGCCGAACCCAACGAAATAGACACGATAGTATCCGAAAAGCAAGGCTCGCAATCCACATGAGGCGCGATGCCTTGCCCTGCTTCGTATTCGTTCACGATAAGTTGGTCGGGCTTCTCGGCAAAAAAACTTGCCTGCCAAAGACGCACCGCGATAGCCTCTGCCCACGCGGGAAGCTCGCCTATTTTCATAGACAAGTCTATGCGCCTTGCTTTGTAATCATACTTGTAGCCGTAATGTTGCACGCGCCTTTTCAAGTCTGTAAGCCACGTTTGCGCATGGACAGTTTGCCAAAGCACGTCTTGTTCTGCTTCGGTGAGGTAGGCAGGCAAGTAGGTAAGTCCGTTTATCATGGTAGGCAAGGATTTTAGCGCAACCTATCCATAGAACGCACTTCGTTGTAGTCTTTGCGAATGTAGCGACTTGCCATAAAATTGGAGATAAGAGCCACAGGAATACAGAAGAAGCCTATGCCAAACGAGCCATTGCCCGTTCCGCTCGCCATTTTTAAGCCTTGTTGCTGTAGCAAGATTATCAAGACTGCCGTAATCATAATGAGCAAAGACGTTACCATCGTAAAACGAACTTGGTGAAAAAGGGCTACTTTCGTGTCTTTGATTTGATTGCGATAGCGCAATACCGAATACAACGAAACCGCTCCCGCGCCTATAGCTGTAAGTGCTATATAAAATGTGGGCATACTTTGAGGCTTTTCGTTAGGCTTTTGGTAGGTAAGCGTAAAAGCATCGAGTTTGGCAGTTACAGCGTTTTTGGAGTCTGTTTTTGTCCAAATAGGAAAGAGCAACAGCCCAAACATAGCAACGGCTACCAAGAAAAGAAAGATAGTTTGAATACGTGAGAACATATCAGTTTTGGGAAAAGTATGCAAAACTATAGCTTTTTTTGCAAAAAAGCTATGTGTTTTTGATAAGCATAGCTTTTTCGCAAAAAAGCTATGCGTTTTTGATAACTATAGCTTTTTTGCAAAACAAGGAATCATATCAATATAAAAAGAGCTAACTACTTGTAAATCAATGTGTAACAAAATTTTATGGCATCTTTCAGAAAAAAAATAGATTATTTCATAACCAAATATCACTTTTTTGATTTATTATAGCAGTCTAATTCACGATTTCTTACTTTTTGTATGCAAACAGCAACCACTGCCAAGACTTCGCCACACCCTCTTATGAAACCCATCATAGAGTTTTTTTATAAGTGGGAGAAGGAAACACCCAACAGCGTTTATTTGCGCCAACCAACAGGCGACCAATGGACAGAATATACGTGGAGCGAGGTAGGCAACCAAGTTCGCCGTATGGTTTCGGTTCTCAAGGCTATGAACTTGCCTCCCCAAAGCAATATTGGGCTTGTGTCGAAAAACTGTGCGCATTGGATAATGGCAGACTTGGCTATCATGATGGCTGGTCATGTGTCTGTGCCTTTTTATCCTACGCTTACCCACGACAAAATCAAAGAAGTCCTCGACCATAGCGGTTGCCAAGTGTTGTTCATAGGCAAGCTCGATAGCTGGAAAACAATGAAAGATGGCATAGGTAGCCACATCAGAAGCATTACCTTGCCTGAAAGCCCTGCCGAAGAAGCAGGTTTTGAGCGTTGGAACGACCTCATAGCCAAACAAACGCCTCACAAGGAAAGCCACGTACCAAGTTTGCAAGACCTTTGCACTATCATTTATACTTCTGGCACTACAGGCACCCCAAAGGGCGTGATGCACACCTTTTTCACAATGGCGAGTGGCGCAAAATATGCCTTGCCTGTGCTGAAAATAGGCTCTGTTACTGACCGCTTCTTTTCTTACCTGCCCCTTTGCCACATAGCCGAAAGGCAAATCGTAGAAGTGGCAAGTTTGCTATCAGGTGGCTCGGTATCTTTTGTAGAAAGTTTGGATACTTTTGGAAAGAATTTGGCAGACGTGCAACCCACGCATTTTTTGGCAGTGCCTCGTATATGGACGAAGTTCCAACAACAAATTTTGTTGAAAATGTCGCAAAAACGCCTGAACTTGATGCTCAACTTGCCTATCATTTCGGGTATGGTCAAGAAAAAAATCAAAAAAGCGTTAGGACTTGGGCAAGCTAAATTGGTGCTTACAGGTGCCGCGCCTATGCCTCCTACCTTGTTGAAGTGGTTTCACCGTTTGGACATTCCTATTCAAGAAGCCTACGGCATGACCGAAAATAACGGAGCTTGCTCGCTCATGCGCCACAACAACGTGCAAATCGGAACGGTGGGACAGCCTTATCCTGGTTGCGAAATTCGCATTGACCCCGAAACGCAAGAAGTGTTGATGAAGTCGGATTGGGTGATGACAGGCTATTACAAAGACCAAGAAAAAACTGATGAAACTATCCGCAATGGCTGGTTGCATACAGGCGACATGGGCGAATATACCAACGATTTTCTCAAAATAACGGGCAGGGTAAAAGACCAATTCAAGACCACCAAAGGCGAGTTTATCGTGCCTACGCCTATAGAGTCTGCCTTTGCCGATAATGAAAACATCGAACAAGTGTGCGTATTGGGGCGCAATTTGGCACAACCTGTCGCGCTTGTGGTGCTTTCGGAGGTAGGCAAGCAAGCCCTCGCACAAAGCCAACAGCATTTGGAAGACAATCTCGCGCAAATGCTCAAGCACATCAACAAGGAGTTGGCGAGCTATGAAAAGCTACAACAAGTGATTGTGTGCAAAGAAGGCTGGACAATAGAAAACAACGTCCTCACGCCTACGCTCAAAATAAAACGCAATATTCTGGAAGACATCTTCGGCAGTCGCCTCGAAAAATGGTTTGACACAGGCAAAAGTGTTGTGTGGGAATAAAACAAAAGGCTATCCGAAAAGGGTAGCCTTTTTTATTGTGTGCTGTTTCAAAACTTGCCAAATGAGTAGGCTTGTCCAATCGCGCTTATCAAAGCGTGGGCGTTTTCTAAAATGTTAGAAAACGCCATATACTATAGCTATTTTACTGAATTTTCAGTAAAACTCATTTGAGTAGTTGCGTTCAGAAATGTTCATAACTCCTGCTGTTCTGTGGAAAAAAAAGCTGTGGAGCGGTTTTTCCGCAAAATCGGAAAAACTATGGCGATTATGCTTGCCTACCTGTTATCTTGAAATACCAAGATAAAATTAAAGCTAAGTTTTTACAACTCCGTTTTGAAAACGGAGTTGTAAACATTCAAAAAAATAAATAATCGTTTGATTATCAAAACTTTGTGTATTGCGTTTTTCCTCGATTCCGTTTGAAACGGAGGCGAGGAAAAGGTATGTGGATAAGTTGTGCTTGCCTACCTGTAGGCGAGTTTTTAGACAAGACTCACTGCTCCGTTTTGAAAACGGAGCAGTGAAAACTCGTAAAAAGAACCTTCCGTTTTGAAAACGGAAGGCTAAAAAATGCTTTTGACATACTTCTGTTTGAAACGGAAATATTATTGATTTCCGATTTTTCGGAAACCAATTTACCATCTCCGTTTTGAAAACGGAGATGGTAAAATACCAAAGCAACGCAAGACAACGTATGTTTTGAGTATAGTTTTGAAGAAAATCAAGACTACTCTTTGCTTCAGGAAAATCTGAAGCAAAAAGATAGAGGCAGATATAACAAAACTGATTATGCTCTAACCCTCAATTGCGCCAAACAAATCGCCATGTTTCAACGCTTCCCAAAAGGCAAGCAAAAACTTGTACTTTCCTTGCCTACTTCAGGCAAGGCTTTTTATGAAAAAATTTGCAAAAAAGTTTGGAATATTACTTTTTGTTTTATAACTTTGCTTCACTCTACAAACGAGTAAGCCCCTGCAACAGTCTCGAAACAAATTGCAAGGGCTATGGTTCAACTTTTAACAATAAAACCAATGCAAAACAACGGAAATTTTGCGGAAAATCCAAACGATTTGTTCCCTATTATCGAGCATGAGGGAGTTCATGTAGTCGATAGTCGCCTGATAGCGGAGGCGTTAGGTGTCAATCATTCCGATTGGTTTCGGAATATTATCTTGAAACACCAAAACAAGATCGAAGCTAAATTTGGAGCACTCCGTTTTGAAAACGGAGTGCTGAAACATAAAAGCTATCAAGGTTCTACAAGAATAAGGTATGCTTTTTTAACCGAAGACCAAGCCCTCTTTATAGCTACCCTCTCCAAAAATACGGAGGAAGTGATAGACCTCAAGGCAAGCCTTGTTCTTTCTTTCTCAAAGATGCGTAAAGAGTTGGAAAACAACGATTTAGCAGTCTTACAAAAGACAGTACACGAGTTGTTTCAGTTGGTTTTGGCAAACCAACAAACAACCAATATGCACATAGGACACCTACAACGTGCTGTGATAGATGCTTGTAAGGACATTCAAAGCCTCAAAGGTCAAATAGAATTTACGGCACAATGGCTCGAAGAGGTCAATAAAATGGTAGAAGAGCTTACCAAATTCTATGGCTTGCCTGTGGAATGTTTTGTGTATGTGTTCTTCAATCCCAAAAACCAGTTTTACAAAATAGGCAGAAGCCACCACGTAGGCACACGCAAAAAGAACTTCGAAACCGTGCAAAATGGCTTGCAACTCGTGTTTGCCATTCCCACGCGCTCTTACAAAGAAGCCGTAAGCCTCGAAAAAACCTTGCAAAACCGCTTTATAGACCAACATCAGTTTGGCGAATGGTACTTGTTGCACCAACACGATTTGCAGTACCTCAAAGTGATGCAAGAGGCAAATCGCGCAGATATTATCAAGGGTTAGGCAGTTATTGAGGGGCGTTCTAAAAAACACGCCCCTTTCTTAACATTCTCGTAACTCATTGTATATCTGCAAGATACAAATAGGCAAGTTTTGGATAGCTCGCCTACCGCGCCCTGACTTATAAACATAATGTGGATAACCTGTGGACAAGTGTGTGGACAAGTAGGGAGTTTATCCACATTTCGCGTTTTTAGGTGTGGATAAAAGCCTTTTTTTACACGCACTTATAAACAAGTTATCCACATTTTCTACAGGCTTGTGTGGATAAGTGCCGTTTTTTGGTGGATAAGTTGTGGGTAAATGGCACTTCTGTAGTGGATAAAAAGTGTATAACTAAAGGCTTTTTCGTAATATGTGGATAACTCGAAACTTATGCACGATTCGTCCACACAGTTATCCACATTTTCGAGGCACTTATCCACGCTTAATTTTTAAGCACATCTCGACAATGTCGTGTGGATAACTATGTGGACAAGTATGTTATCTTGTTGATAAATAGTATTTTGTAATGTGAATAATTTTTAAACATTCTGACTATAGTACAATCGACTTTTTCGAACTATCGAGTTATCAACACCCTTTATAATGATAATGAATCTTAATTTATTTTTTTATAAAATTACTAAAGAAAGGCTTTTTTTCAGGTACAAAACCTAAAAACTTATACACAACTCGAAAAAGTAAGGGCAACCTACCAAGATTGCCCTTACAAGTTTTATAATTTTAAAATTTAAAATCTGATGCCCACCGCGACAGGCTTTCGAAAAACCTTTTCTGTGCCTTGCGTATCAAAGACTTTTACCACCACGACATAATACCCTTGCGGGGCGAGGCTTTGCGTTTGTGTTGTGCCGTCCCAGTTGATAACGCCTTCCTCCGTGCCGAGCAGTTGGTTCTCTGCCAAAGTCTTTATTTTCCTGCCTTGCCTATCATACACAACGGCAGTGAGGACATAGCCATTTTTCGAAAATTTGTAAAAAAGTTGCGCAAAATCATCTTGCCCATCAGCATCAGGCGTAAAGACAGCAGGCAAGACCTGAATTTCGCTATCCTGCGGGGCTTGGCTTTGCGTTTGCGAGTTCAGATAGCCCGGAGTACCAAACCCCACCCGTTCAGACGCTGAGTGCCAGCTATGGCGGTCATGGGTAGGCAAGGTAGGCGAGATGCGCTCCAACGAAACGCCCTCTTCGCTATCGAGCAAAGGAAAATGAAAATCATCAAGATAGAAAAACCTTTCGCGCTCTGTATTTTGGGCATTGAGCAAAACTACAGTGCCTTCATCGTCATTGTAGGTGGGCAAGTCTGCAATCTCAAAGAAATTCCTTGCCTCCCCACGCGGATAGTGCGAAAGCGTGAGGTTTGGTTCTTCGGTCAGCAACAAATAACTTTTGGGCGCGAGAATTAGGGCTTCAGTAGTGATAGGCAGTTGATTTGCCACAATGCCATCTTGGACATTGGCTATTTTCCAATCTTTGAGGTTGATATATTTGTTCGAAGCGTTGTAAAGTTCCACAAAATCCGTTCCGCCAGTGCGTGGATTGAACAAAATTTCATTCAAAATAATGTCCCCCTGTGCGTCTGCGGTAGGCAAGGCAAAAGGCAAGGACGTACTCGCCATAACGTTTTGATTGCAGTCTTTGGCATTGCTTACGGTCAGGTTGTAAACCGTTTGGGCTTGCAAAGAGGGCGAAACGGTCAGCGTAAGACGTGAAAATTCAGGCTCTTGAATAGTAATATTTTGAACCGAAATACCATTACTCATTTGATAAGAAGCCGTTTGCAGGCTTGCAAAGTCCATTTTTTCGTTGAAGGTAAGGCGCACTGTTTGCGCATCTATGGCTTCGGCACGCAGTAGCAAAGGCGCGGTCAGGTCGCTCAATGTTTGCATTTGGCTATTGGCTTGGGCAGGTGTGCCTCCTCGCGTGGCAGTAGAAGAAGTCCAGTTGCCTTTTTCCAAACAAGGGTTCTGCACATCAAGCATCTCCAAACTCCAGCCTCCATCAGCTTTTGCCGTACTCGCATACCAAGCATCATCATAGCGTACCGTAAAAATCAATTCTGCTTGGGCATTACGCAACGTAAGACGCTCGCCTGTGTTCGTGAGGCTCACAAAACTTGCGATGCCTACAACGCTCCCAAAGGGCTGAAATGCGCTTGCCTGCGCCGCATCACAAAGCAACAAATATTTATTCGGATAGAGCAATAAATTTTGGGTGCTTATGACGCGCTCACTTCCCTCATCGCTTATTATGCAATTTTTGAGATTTAGAATTTTATCGGTTCGGTTGTAAAGTTCTATGTATTCTGCATCAGGCAAAAGCACGCCTGTAGGTTGCGCACTGCCTCGCGGGTCTGCCATTATCTCGCTGATAATCAGTTCATTGTAGCGCGGTTGAAAAGTAGGAATATAGGTAAAATCTATTTGTTTTGGAGCTATTTTATTGCCTGCCACGTCTTCTACATTTTGAACAAGCAAGGTATTAGTAGTTTGATTTCCGAAAGTTTGGGCAAAATTGAGGTTTACTTTTCGCGTACTTCCTGTTACAAACGTAGCAGAAGCAGGCGAGCCGAGTCCGTTGTTGGCTACGTAATTGGCTGTATTGAGGGCAGAAACTGAACCTAAATTTTCTGAAAAAGTAAGCTCCAAATTTTTATTGTCTATCACTTCCAAAGCCTCCAAAGTGGGGGGCGTAATGTCTGGCACATATTCGCCAATCACAATGTCATCAAAAAAATGTTTATTCACAAAACTTGCCGTTGATTGTTGCACGCGAAACCCAAAGAACGCGCTTGTCGTGTGGCTGTTGTCTGCTGTAGGCGAGCCTTCTATTTGGTAATCATTGCCTGTTCCCGAAATATCGCTATAGACTGTCCAAAGGTTCAAATTATCGCGTATTACTTTGATTTTCAGGTTGTTATTCGAAGTATTGGTTCTGCCATTTGCGCCATCAATCAACAACGTACTTGCGCCCGCTGTGAGTTTGTAAAGGCTAATTTCGTCAGGCGAGCCACCTATGCGCAAAAAATAACCGTTGTTACCACTACTCTGCAAATTGGCTTCTTGTGAAGTCAAATATACATCAACATAGTTTGTTCCTGATGTATTGAATTGCAGGTTTATTTTCATTTCCCACTGCGCTACAGTAGCCAAGGTTTGGGGCGTACTGATGTAGAAATTGTAGTTAGTCGTGGAGGCATTGGAGCGTAATTGTCCGTTGTCTATCGTCCAATCGGAGGCGAGATTAGGAGTCCAAACGGGATTAGCCGTAAAGTTGCCATCACCAAAATTTTCGTTGAGTTGCGCCCAAGCAGGCAAGCTACCCAAAAGCCACCCAAGCATACACAAAAACTTACCTACACGGTTCATAATCAAAACATTTTTTTTCACAAAAATAAGGGGCTTTTCTGAACCAAATGTTATGCGTAGGTTATTTTATTCAAAAAAAAGCCTTGCCTACAAGCAGGCAAGGCAAAGAGCGATTAGTCGATAATATCAGACG
>RDXI01000288.1 GCA_004292795.1 Bacteroidota bacterium
ATTACCTCTCTACCTTTCCACCCTTCTCCCCCTCTACCCTTCTACCTTTCCACCCTTCTACCCCTTCCATGCTCCGCCAACTTTTTTTATTTACCTTCGTATTGGCAAACTTGCCTGCCCAAGCGCAAACACCCTCGCCTGCCTTTGAGAAATCCTTGTTTTGGGAAATTTCAGGCAAGGGCAAGTCGAAAATGTATATTTTGGGTACACACCACTTATACACCAACGATTTTGTCAAAAAAAGCGAGCCTATTCAAAAAGCTCTCAAAAAGTCGAATGTCGTGGTAGGCGAGATAGCCATAGACACGAACCAAATGCGCATGGCGTTCAAGATGATGAAGTTTATGTTTATGCCTGACAATTCTTTGAAAAAATTGCTCTCGCCTGAAGACTATAAACTGTTAGAAAAATACTGTAGCGACAATGGCATGGCGGATATACTCTCTAAGATGAACAACGTAAAGCCTATTATCTTGTACCAAACCCTGAGTGCGAAAAAATACGCAGATGCAGTAGGCGAGCAAGGCAAAACGTTGGACATGGGCGGTATGCAAGGTATGAACATGGACAATAGCATAGACGCTTATGTGCAGAAAGAAGGCACACGCCAAAAGAAACAAGTGCGTGGCTTAGAGGAAATAGAAGACCAAGCAAACATTTTATTCAATGGCTATTCTGTAGAGCGACAAGCCGAAATGCTCATGGAATTGGTGAAAAACGACAAAGACGAGTCAGGTAATGACTTGCAAAAAATGAATGGACTGTATGAGGCACAAGACATCGAAACGCTCTTTGCCATGACACAGCAACACATGACTCCTGAAGAAAACAAAATGTTGCTTACCAACCGCAACAACAAATGGATTCCACAGCTTGAGAAATTATTGGAAAATCACAAGGCTACTTTTGTGGCAGTGGGCGCGGGGCATTTGGTAGGGGCTGATGGTGTACTGACGCAATTACGCGCTAAGGGCTATACTGTGAAGCCTATAGCTATAGTAATTAAATAATGGCGATATTTCCAAAAAACTTACAATATAATTGCCCCAAAAAAGCATGGGGCTTGTATAGGCAAAGACGCGAGGCGCGAAAAGGCTTTTTTTGTTTTGCGAAAAAAGCCCTAATTTTACAGCATGAATTATCTTTCTGTAGAAAACCTTGCAAAGTATTATGGTGAGCATCACCTATTCGAGAACATATCATTTGGCATAGACAAAGGGCAAAAAGTCGCTTTGGTCGCCCCTAATGGCACAGGCAAGACTTCCCTTTTCAATATATTGGCAGGCTATGATACGCCCAACGTAGGCGAGTCGCGCTTCCGCAAAGATGTACGCATTGGCTTCTTGCCACAAGAACCGCCCCTCGATGGCGACAAAACAGTCTTGGAAACTATCCTGCTTTCTGACTCACCTGCCAACCGCGCCCTGCGCTTCTACGAAGAATGTTTGGCTACAGAAAGCCCGAAATTGGTGGACGCTATGGCAGAAATAGACGCGCTCCAAGCGTGGGATTATGAGCAACGCTTGCACCAAATCCTATCTCGCCTACGCATTACCGACCTTTCGCAAAAAATAGGCACGCTCTCTGGCGGGCAACGTAAGCGTGTGGCATTGGCGCAACTGTTCATGGACGAACCCGATTTTTGGATTCTTGATGAACCTACCAACCATCTTGACCTCGATATGATAGAATGGCTCGAGGAGCATTTGTCAAGGGCAAATATTACGCTTTTGATGGTTACCCACGACAGGCATTTTTTGGACAATGTGTGCAATGAAATTTTAGAAATAGACTTAGGCAAGCTCTATCGCTATGTTGCCCCTGCGAACAGGCAAGGCGAAATGTATAATTATTTCTTGGAGAAAAAAGACGAAAGACTCACGCAACAAGCCACTGAAACCGACAAAGCCCGCAATCTTTGGCGCAAAGAACTCGACTGGGTGCGCCGTCAGCCCAAAGCGCGTGGCACAAAGGCAAAATATCGCCTCGATGCCTTTCAAGAAATTCAGCAAAAAGCCTTTGCAGACCGCAACGAAAAGAAGCTAAAACTCGACTCCGAAATGTCGCGCTTGGGCAAAAAAATTGTGGAATGGCACAAGGTAAGCAAACGTTTTGGCGATTTTGTGATTTTGGATAAATTCGAATATGTCTTCAAACGTTTTGAGCGTTTGGGCATTGTAGGCAAGAACGGAACAGGCAAGTCGACTATCCTGAACATGC
>RDXI01000099.1 GCA_004292795.1 Bacteroidota bacterium
CTGCTACATCAAAGCTATATTCCATTTTTTTGGGTATCCTTTCAGGAAAGTAAGACCGCGAACCATCTGTAAATTCGAGATACTTGCGCGTATTGGTCGTGTCTGTTTTGGCATAATGATTTTTGACAAAACTGCGCGTCCTACGCACCAAAAACATACGCATCAATTCCTGCCAGTCCTCTGCATATTCGCTTTTCTCAAAAGCCTTGATGCTTCTAATAAAAGTGTCTGTATGTTTGGCTACAAAGTATGGCTCGCCTCCCAAATGTGCTACATATTGTTGGGGGACAGTCCCCAAATCTTGGTCATCAGGCAAGAAAAGGCGCAACTGGCTCGATAGGTCTAAGTAGGTTTTGTTGTAAGGCGTAGCCGAGAGCAAAATAACCTTGCTTTCATTTTTGGTCAAATATTCTTTGATAGCCAAGTATGCTTGCGTGTGTGGGTTGCGCAAGTTGTGGCTTTCGTCTATTATTACCACCCTATAACGCCTCAAAGTAGGCAAGTCCCTACCCACCACACTTGCCGAAATAATTCTGCCACGCAGTTGGTATTTGTGAAAATACCCTTCCCACATTTCCACTAAGTTTTTGGGGCATATCACCAATGTTTCAAAGAAAAAATCTTCCTCAAACAACTTAGCTACAGCAGTAGCCGTGATAGTTTTGCCCAATCCCACCACATCACCAATCAATACGCCATTGCGTTGATGCAAATATTTAGCCGCCACCAAGACCGCTTTTTGTTGGAAGTCCAACAATTCTTTTTCAAATATTTTGGGCAAATTAAATTGGCTAATACCTGCTCTTGCTTCGCTTGAAAGATGGTAAATCATTTTCAAATAAATGTGATAAGGCGAAATAGGTACTTCACGCGCCCAGCTATTTTCTATGACCTCTATCAATTCCTTGCTAATGTCCAACGAAAATTTATCTGCCCACCTATCCTCAAACCACTTTTCCAATTTTCGCGCTGCATCTTGTTCTTCTACATCAATATTCAGCTCGCCTTGCCCCTGCAAGCCAGAAAAAGTAAGGTTGCTACTACCCAAAAAGGCTTCTATTTTGTTTCGTTCTTTGAGATAGCACAGATACAACTTGGCGTGCAAAGGATAGCGCAAATGCAATTTTACTACCACTTTTTCATTTTTGAGTTGGTGCAAAAGCAAGCGCAAAGCACGTTCATCTTCTTCAGTGGGTACACCTATGGTCAGTTGTTTTCTAAACTCTTCTGCCAATTCTTTTTTACGAGCCACCGCTGAAGAATTATCTATTGGAGTGTTTTGGTAAGCATATTGCTCTCTGATGAGGTCTAAAGGCATTTTTTGCATACCTATCAAAAGCCTACAGCCACCTATTAGTGTATCTATTTCAGACGCAATGTGCTTCCAGCCTCGTATATTGAAATAGCCCACACACAAATCTATTTTTTGTGTATGGGGCAAAACTTCTTGCAAACCTGTTGAAAGGTTGTGTTCTATATTGTCGTATATTTTGGGCATACATCAAATGTTTTTACAAAAATACAAATTTTTGACATTGAAGCAAGCCTAATGACATTTGTTTTATGAAAAGCGAGATGCACAAACCAAAAAATTAGCAACCTACTGCAAAAACACTATCTTACTGCTAAAAAAGTGCCTCTATTCTTTCTATTCTTATCTTTTTCTCTTATCAGTAAGAACAGTAATATAAAATATAACTGCTCGTGGAGTGCAAAACGGCAGGCAAGAAATTCGAAAAGGCATGGCGCGAAATGCAACAAGACGGCGGGCAACTCTTTAGCTATGCACAACAAATAAGCGAAACACAGTTTTTGTGCCTCTATGCCTCTGACTTTGATGCAGAAGAAAGTCAAGACGTTGCGCTACACCAACGCATCATATCGCACCGCGACAACAAAGATATTTTACGTGAATTCGGAATTAGATTTAGAGCTAAAATATTGTAAATCAATTTGTTAAACAAAGAATAATCCACGTTTAACCCTTAGGGTAGAGGCGATTGGTTCTGTTTTCTGAGCTAAAGATGCTGTCAAGCGAAGGCTGTTCGAGACAGGATTAACAGGATTTACAAGTTTTTTATGCTCTAAAAAAGTCCTGTAAATCTTGTTAATCCTGTCATATATTAGAACCAATCGCCTCTGCCCTTAGGGTGGAACGCTTCGTAAAAAGGCTTTTACAGGCTAAAAACGTCATTTTAATTCCGAACTCACGTTAAGAAAACACCGAACCCACTTTATAGCCATCAATAGAGAGGCGCAAAGTGCTTGCGTAGCACGTGCCTTCGCGTTGAAAAATACACCCACACTTGTGCGTTTTTTAATTGGTTTTCGCTATCTTTGCACACCCAAAAAGATACCTTTGTGCATGAACAAACCCACCACGATAAGCCCTGTACGCTTGCTTTTATTGCTGTTGTACCTATTCCTCATTCAACTTGGTTTGGAATGGCTACCCAATGAGATAGACTTGGGAGGCGATGGCGTAAAGATAAAAATTCCGAAAATATCAAGCCTTTGGAACAAACCCAAAGAAGACTATGCCGACATAAGCAACATACGCGACCAATTCGAAGGCAAAAAAGGCAACGGAAAAGACAAGGAAAAAGACTCGACCAAAACAGCGCAATACATTCAGAGCGAGGCTTACCTGCCCGACTCGCTCCGCCAAAGGCATCGACACGCTTATTCGTGTGTTGCACTTTGGCGACTCACAGCTCGAAGGCGACAGGATAACCACCAACCTACGCGACCGCTTCCAAGACCAATTTGGAGGGTGTGGCACAGGACTTCTCACGATTGTAGATAAACTCAACTCCAAACTTTCTATTGTCCAAAACACGAAATCGTATTGGCAAAACATGGTGGCGTATGGCGTGAAATACAATCGAGGCTTGCCTAATTACTTTGGTGTGATGGGCGAATGTTACAAATTAGCCCCTGCCGAAAACATCAAAGGCGAAGTAACTTATACCAAATCGCCCCACGCCAAACCGAAAGAACAGCGTGCAGAGCGCGTGAGTCTGCTTTACCGCAATCCTGACTCGCCTATCGAAATATCTGTAAAAATGCCTTCCTCGCCTGAAAAAAAGACGCAAGCCGAAAAGTCGGACAAGCCACAAGTGCATACTATAGATATACCCGAATTTCAGCAGGTTTCTATCCAAATAGAAGCCAAAGGCAAAAGCCCCGAAATTTATGGCGTGGCGTTGGACTGTAAACGAGGCATTGCGTTTGATAATATTCCTTGGCGCGGGAGTTCTGGCGTGGAGTTCGTGAATATGAACCGCGAAAATTTTAAACGCCAACTGAAACAACTCAACGTAAAATGTATTATCTTGCAGTTTGGGGTGAATATCGTGCCTAATCCTGTGTCGGATTATACATTTTACCAAAATATGCTCTATCAACAACTCAAAATGTTGAAAGAAGTCGCGCCTGATGTGAGTGTGTTGGTGGTGGGTGTTTCGGATATGTCGCGCAACCTCACAGGCGCGTATGAGTCCTACCCCAATATTGAAAAAATCCGTGATGCACAACGCAAAGCGGCGTTTGAGGCGGGGTGTGCTTTTTGGGACTTGTACGAGGCAATGGGAGGCAAGAACTCCATGCCGAGTTGGGTATTTGCCAAGCCTATTCCATTGGCAGGCAAGGATTTCACGCACTTCACCCCCGAAGGTGCAAAAATAGTTTCTGAGATGTTGTATAAAGCTTTGTTGGTCGAGTATGCTAAATTTTTGGAGTTCAATTAGTCTTTTTCTATATATCAGTGTGGTGTTTTCTTCGCAAGCTTTGTCCAAATCAGGCAAGCCCCTACAAGACACCTCCAAAGTGCGCAAACAAACCTTGGTAGGCAAGATTCCACAACCAAAATACACGCTCATGCGTGAGCATGGCTTTGTGAGCTACAGCCAAAACCAAATTTTGATGACCTATCCACGCACTGCTTTAGAGTCATTTTATATTGCTCTTGATGAATTGTTGGACAAGCAACGCCAAAAAATCAACATTGTGCATTTTGGCGACTCACACATTCAAGCCGATTATTTCACGAACCAAATTCGCTCACACTTCAACGATGAGGTTTTGTTGGGCAATGGAGGGCGCGGTTACTTCTTTCCTTGCCTACTTGCGCAAGGTGGCTATGCGCCCGCTACGGTTTCGGTAAGCTACAAAGGTATTTGGAATGGTTGTAAGAATGTGCAATTACAGGCTTCTTGCAGTTGGGGCTTGAGTGGTATGACTTCGACCACGTATGACAGCACCGCATTTTTCAAAATAGACCCCAGCTCACACGCCAATCACACCTACCAAATCACACGCGCCAAAGTCTATTATCCCACAAACAACCCTGCGATGTATAGTGTCAAGGTGCTTACGCCCAAAGGTGCGATATATCCCTGTAGGCTTGATGCACATGGTTTTGCAGAATTTTGCTTCGATGAACCACTCACACAAGTAGTTTTTCACCTCGAAAAGCAATCCATTGAACAAAACAGCTTTATTTTGGAAGGGGTGTCTTTGGAAAATGATGATGCAGGCGTGCAGTATAGCTCGGTAGGCGTGAACAGTGCCACCGTGCCATCTTTCCTGAAATCGCCTAAGTTAGAACAACATCTGCACAGCCTCCATGCCGATTTGGTCATTGTTTCATTGGGTACAAATGATGCTTATGGACTTGGGTTCGACGAAGCGTGGTTCAAAACCCAATACACCAAGCTTATACAACGCATCAAAAGCTCCGCGCCCAATGCGTCTATTTTGCTCACCACACCGGGCGACTGCGCTCTGCCTGGGGGTATGGCAAACCCAAGCAATCTGAAAGCCAACAAAGTCATCAAAGAATTGGCGCAAGAATACAACTGTGCGATATGGGACTTGTTCGCGGTCATGGGCGGGTTAGGCTCTGTAGGCAAGTGGCTTAAAAATCAAATGACTGCCTTCGACCAAGTCCATTTTAGCGGAAAAGGCTATCGCTTGCAAGGCGACTTGCTGTATGATGCCTTGATACAAGACTACAATCTGTACAAGGAAAATAAGAAATAATACTAAAATAAAATTTAAGATGTGCCAAAAATTTAACACTAAGATACTAAAAACTACGAAGAACCGCTAAGTTCTGTCTAACTTCGTCCCTCTATGGTATTTTTATTTCATACTAAAATAAGATTTAAAATGCGTATTGACCACAAGGACACAAGGTCACGAAGCTTACTTTTACCTTTTTTTCTTGTGTCCTTGTGGTAAAGTGTTGTGCGCAAGTTAAGAATTATTTTAGTATCAGTATAAATTTGAATGTTACTTTGTTATGCCAAAAGCAATTTTTTCTTTCTTGTTGTGCGGTGTTTTGTGTGCGCACAATGTTATGGCGCAAAATTTTCAGGAATATCTCGCGCTTTTTGAGCCTATCGGACAAGATTATGGCTTTGCGGGTAATGCGTTGAAGGACGTGAGTGAGAAAAAACAGCCTATTGCTATGGCTTTTCGTTCATTCATTGATGCCAAAACGGACTCTTTGGTGGCGTATTATCCTTTTTGTGTGTTTAGCAGGGAAACGCATCACATTGTATTTTTGGTTTGTAAAAAGCAAAACCAGCCAGACCGTTTGTCGCTTGTAAGTAGGCTGTATGATGCGAAAGGCGGTGCGAAACCTACACGCTTGGACATAGGCAAGGACGAAGGCTTTTTGGCACACGCAGGCAAGGACGAAGATAATGCTTATAGCTTTTTCACACAATATGAGGCGAAAAATGCCCGTTTTTCCATTTACTACACAAAAAAAACCACAACAAACGGCATATATCGTGCTTATACATTGGGCGCGGAAGGCTACACGCGCTACTCGCCTACGGCTGACCTTGCCTACAATCCCTACAGCAATACCACTCCCTACGCGCCTACGGTTGATGCTGTGAAAATAGACTACTTCAAAGACAAAAGCGTGCAAATAAAAGTGGGGCAACTTGCCTACTTGCCTGCCCCTGTGCATGGTTCGGTAGGCATTGGTGCAAATGTAACCTCTACCAACGAAGCCATTTTGTCATACTTGGACTCGCATAATGCCTACCACAAAACCCAAATGAGAGGCGAAACGGGAGGAGATGGGGCAACTTGTACGTTTATATTCCGCGCCGAGAAAGTAGGCAAGTGCTATGTCATTTACAAGAAATACTTTAGAGGAAAACAAGAAAGTAACTACAAAATCAGGGTTATCGTGAAAAAATAAGCGTACTCAACGCCCTTGTTTGGCTACCTTCACACCCCGAGCCACGCGGGAGGCAAGTTCCAAATTTCGCGCTCCAGTCCGTTGTGTTGGGGCAGGAAGTAGCCATCTTGTTTGTCGTGGCGCACAAATTTAGCCAAAAAATCAACCTCGCCTTTTCGCTCTACGCGCCAAATCGCGCCTTCTACTTCGTCTATTGCTCCATAACGGCTTTGGCTAACGGCTTCGAGAGCCTTTTCTACGCTTATGGCTTCATTGCCACAAAAGAGAGCCTCGATGGTCTCGAGTTCGAAATTGGCTAATCGGTGTTTGAAGGCGTGGTAGGGAAGGCGCGTGTCTTTGTCTAGGAACAAGTCGAAGGCAATAAAAGGGGCGTGATTGGTGAGGTCGTAGCGTGTGCCATGTGCTTGTATGAGCCATTCGCCACAAACGCGCTCGCCTTCTCGCAAGAGCGCGTCAAAGAGTGTAGCACGTTGATTTACCCACCGCGTCCAATAAATATGTTGGCTATAGGGCGAGGTAGAGGCATCATGCCCAGAGCGCGTAAGCGGAATGAGCCTGTTGTGGAGCTTGGCTACTGACACATTCGAGCCGTCCAATTTTTCTTGTACTATCACAAGGTCGTGTTTGTCGCGTACTTTTTGGGTAGCTATTTTTCCTTGCCCTTCGTGGCAATGATGGTCGCCTACGCCTATGCGCGAGTTGGGCAGGTGCGCTATAGAGCCGTAAGCACGATAACCAAGCGGTTTCATAAAATTTTATGTTTTTTTCAAAATGATTTTTCAAAAGGTCTTGTTTTTGCACACAATTAGTATATTTGCAAAGCTGAAGACAACACATGAGGGGGTTTATCTACATCAAGTTAGCACAATCGTTTGCACCAAATTTACCCAAAGCTTGTTTGTTTTGGGGCGTATTTCTTTTGTGTTGTTTGGAGGGATATGCACAACATGACGCTTCACAAATAGCCACCCTAAAAGCTACTTATTATAAAACAACGGTAGATGCAGATAAGTTACCCATTTTGCATATTTTAGCTGAAACATACTTAGACATCAACACCGACTCGGCTAAGTTCTATGCTACTGAAGCCTACAAACTGCGCGAAAAAGCGCGTAATAATTTAGACAAAACAAGGAGTTTTTGGCTTATGGGTTTGGCGTTGATGCGCACTGATACTCCACCCAAAGAAGTTAGGACGTATTTTGAAAAAGCCCTTGAAATAGCTGAAAAACAGCATGATAATGTAGTATTAGGCGAGGTCTATATGCGGTTTGGCGTTTTTTGCGCTTACAGAGGTCATGTAGAAGAGGCGATAAAATTTCAACATAGAGCCATCGAATACTACCAACATACGCCAGATGTGCATGGACTGCAAACGTCTTATCATAACTTGGCTACTGCCTACACCCAGCAAGGCAAACACGAAAAAGCTCTTGAGAATTTTAAAAAAGCCTTAGAGATTTTCCGCTCCCAAAAACGAGATGATGACACGGGTATTTTGAGCGATATGGGCAATGTCTATTTCAATCAAGGCAATTTTATAGAAGCCCTTACCTATTATCGCCAAGGTCTTGCTACAGCTATGCGCCTTCAGAACTTACACGCACAGGGCTTTTGCCTCAATAACATTGGGCTGGTGCATAACAGTTTGGGCAATCATGACGAAGCCTTAGAATATCATTTGAAAGCCCTCAAAATACGCGAAAAAGCCAAAACTGAAGAAGGGGTAAGCAATAGCTACAACAACATAGGCAGGACGTATGTGTTGCTCGGCTACAATGAACGCGGGAGGTTGTATATCCAAAAATCATTGGAGATAGACAAAAAATTAGGAAAAAAACTTGCGGTGGCGCAAGACATAGATTATATCGCTACTGCCCTATTGCATGAGAAAAAATATGGCGAAGCCTTGAAAGGGTTTCTTGAAGCCTTAGAAATCAGGCAAGGCATGGGGCAAGCCTTGCCTGTAGGCATTAGTTTGAATAATATCGGACAAGTGTATGCCCAACAAAACAAGTTTCAAGAGGCGGTTGCGTATTTTTTGAAGGCGGATAGCCTTTTTGCGAAGGTAAATGCGTTAGATTTTCTTACCAATACCCAAATCTATTTGGCTAAAACATATTTTGAGTTGAAGGAATTTGCCAAGAGCGAAGAAATCGCGCTCAAAGCCCTTGCCTCCGCCCAACAACGCAAGACGAAGCAGGAAATCATGGAGGCTTCGCATATATTGGCGAAGGTATATGCACAACAACAAAAACACCAAGAAGCCTATCAATACCAAACTCAAGCCCTTGCCTACAAAGACAGCCTGAACAATGAGGAGCGCAACAAGCGTGTGTTGCGTATGCAAGCCTTTTTTGAGTTCAACCAACAAGAAAAAGAGAAGGAACAACTGAAAGAGGACAAAAATGATATGATGCGCTTGCAATATATCACTGTAGGCATTTTTACGCTTCTTGTGGTGGTATTGGGTACATTTGTATATTTTCTTTGGACAAACAAACGCCGTAATGACATCAAAAACAAGCAGTTAGCAGAGCAGAATAAAGAAATCACAAGGCAGGCGGTTGAGATTGCGAACCAAAAAACGGCTATAGAACTGCAAAATAATGAGCTTCAAACAGCGCATGGAAAACTAAGCGAGGCAAACCAAGAATTGCTCGATAGTATCGCATACGCACACAGGATACAGAAGGCGGTCTTGCCTACCCACGAAGAAATGCTGTTGTCCTTGCCTACTCATTTTATCCTCTACAAACCGCGCAATGTGGTTAGTGGCGATTTTTATTGGTTCAGCGACAAGGAAAAGCACAGTGTTATGGCGGTCATGGACTGCACAGGGCATGGTATTCCGGGCGCGTTTATGAGCTTGATAGGCAATGATATTTTGCACGAAATTGTGAACTTGCGTGAGATACTAGACCCTGCACAAATCCTTACTGCTTTGAAAATAAGGATAAATGCAGTCTTGAAACAACACACAACCAAAGGACGCGATGGCATGGATATTGGCATTTGTGTCATAGACCACGTACCCGAAAATCCTGACACGCCTCGTTATCTGCATTTTGAGGCGGCGCATTTGTCGCTGTTGTATTTCCAAGACCGCATTTTGAAGGAATTGGAAGGGAGCAAAATTTATATTGGAGGCTATGACCCCGATGATACAGAGCGTTTTTTTAGTACCAAAAAATTGCTATTGGATAGAACTACAGTTTGTTATCTTTTTTCTGATGGTTTCCAAGACCAATTTGCTGAAAATAGCAAAAAGAAGTTTACCAAAAAGCGTCTTCGCAATATGTTGCTTGACCTCCATTTGTTGCCTACGCACATTCAGGGCGAAATCCTTGATGAAACGCTGGAAGAGTGGAAAGGCGAAGGCGAGCAAACAGACGATATTATCGTGTTTGGGGTTACGCTGTAGTTTGTGCTTGTATCACTCCAAAACCGCTACTTTCAGCACCTTTGCCTCTGTGCCATCGGGTTTGAAAGTGTAAATCAAATAAATGCCCGCTTTGGCGCGTGTGCCTTGATAGTCAGTCAAATTCCAGCTTGCTGTGCCACCTTCTGCCACTGTTTCGTAGAACAAACGCCCCGAAATGTCCGTAATTTTCACTTTCGCGCCTGTAGGCAAGCCTGAAACGCCCACCAAGCCATCAAAATCAGGATAAACGGGATTAGGGAAAACTTGCGCGTTGCTGTATTCATCTTGCGCTTCGGTGGCAGTGCCTCTGTACGAAACCATACCTGCGTCAGTCAGCACAAATAGCTCGCCTGTTTGCGGGTGCAATGCCATATTTTGAACGTTGTTGCTCGGCAGTGGGCTATTTTGGGTAGTGAAATACTGCAACAATTTCGTGCCTTCTGCATCAAAGAGCCAAAGCCCTGTAGTTGTGCCTACCCACTTTCGATTGCCTCCATCAACAACCATTGTATTCACGACTTCATCACGCAACAAAGGGCGACCTCCATAAATGGGCAAAAGTGCGTTGATAGTGCTAAAAGCGTCTTGAGGCGTATAAAAAACAGCTATGCCCTTGCCTGTGCCTACCCAAATTAGCCCGTCCTTGTCCTCTACTATCGCGCCTACAGCACTCGAAGGCAAGTTGCCTTGATTCGGTGTAGCGTTCAGCCAACGACTGCGGTTATTTTTTTCGTCCAATACCCAAATTCCGCCCCCTAATTCGTTGCCGAGCCTAATCCATTTCCAGCCATTTTGCGCCACCAAAATCTCTAACGGATAGCGTCCCGCAGGCGAGGGAGGCAAGAAAGATTGCCACGTGCCGTTTGTTTTGCGTGCATGGAGCGCGTTTTCGCCATTATCTACCGCGTGATTTGCCACCCAAAGCGTGCCTTCTGCATCTGTGACAAGGTCTGTGATACGCACATCACCCACACCACTTGTTTCGAGAGGCGCGTTGCTATTGGTAAATTGCTCAAAAGAACCATCAGGCTTTCGCGCCCAAAGTCCCGCCCCATAACTGCCCAAATATTCTATGTTTTGAGTAGAGGCATAAGAAGTCAAATCGCGCAACAAAGCAGGAGGCACAAACGAACTCCACGCGCCATTGGCAAAACTGTAATAGCCATTTTTGCGCTGTAGTGGTTGCAGGGTATTGTCGAAGCCACCCGAAGTTACGACTATTTTATCTTGCGCAAATCTTGCCTGCCAAGTGTTCGCGCTTGCGGGACTGTTCGGAACGTAAGATTTCCATTCGTTTTGTGCGTAGGCAAGCAAACCATTGACCGCATCAGCCACCCAAAGCGTGCCTTGTGAGTCCATTCGAGCCGATTGTGGTTGTGCGAGCAAGGCGTTGGTTTGTGTGGTACGTTGGTCGTTGTTGTCCAAGCGTGTAAGCTTGCCTGCGGAGGTAAGCACAAGGTCATTGCCCACAAGTGCCAAGTCCGTATAAGTTTCTGTAGGCAAGTTTACCAACGCCCAAGTATTCAGGTGTGTGTATTTGAAAAGTTGGTTATTCGTACTCAACGCATATACGTTGTTTTGCCTTGTTACTATTTTTTTGTAGGCTTGGGTAGGCAAGTTGTTCGTTGCGCCAAAGCGTTTCCATTGTTGAAAATCCGCCAAATTGCTCGAAACCGCGCCTATCATCACGCCTTGCGCAGTAGCCAACACAAGGCTATCCTGCGAGAAGGCAAGCCCTAAAACAGCCAATTCCGCGCCATTTACGCCCAAATTGCGGTACGTTTCGCGGACTTCCTGCTTGCCTACGTCCAACAGCACCACGCCAAAATCAGTAGCCAAATATGCAAAAGAGGCGGTAGGCACGATTTGATTGATTTGGGGGCTATTGCTGAAAGAGGCTTGTCGAAGCAAGGAAATTTCGGTAATGGTATTGTCTTTCAGCAAGTCAATAGTGCGGTCTGGATAGGCAATAAGCAAGGTTTTTCGGGGTGTGTCATAGCCTATTTGGGTAGGCGAGGCATTGCTCAAGCCTTGTTGTTTGGTCAAGATTTGCAACGATTGGTCTTGCCTACTGAACAAAAAAAGCCCGTTCACAGTGGCGCAAAAAGCTCCTTCCTCGCCTACTGCCACTTGTTTTGCCTCTTGATAACAGGCGTGGGTGCGCCAAGTACCCAAGCCAATTTCTTGCCCGCTTGCCTGCTGGAAAAGCCCGCACAACAATATGAAAAAAATTATACGCATATTCTATAGGCAGTTTTTTAAAGACCTTTATTTCGCTCATAGCACACAGACGAGCCGTCTGTGATACATTTAATTTGCACAAAACTACACAAAACGAAGGCAAACACGCCCATTTTCAAGAAAACTTTTTAAAGAACGTTTGAGAATGTTCGCTTTTCTGAAAAACTTTTTATCTTTGCCAAAGTTTAAAAAAAGTAAAACTCTTTCCCATCATGGCAGGTCATTCAAGAGCGCATTTCCATGCAGACGAAGCGGGAACTCCTGTAGAGTTCTCTGCAAAGGCTATGCAAGAGATGCAAGAGTACATCACGCACTACCCCGAAGGCAAGCAAAAATCAGCCATATTACCCATTCTGCACATAGCGCAAACCGAGTACGGTTGGTTGAGTGCAGGCGTTATGGACAAAGTAGCCGAAATACTGAACATACAGCCCATCGAGGTATATGAAGTAGCGAGTTTCTACACTATGTTTCACCTCGAGCCTGTAGGCAAGTACGTTATCGAAGTTTGTAGGACGGGACCCTGCATGATATGCGGTGCAGAAGAAATCGTTGCCTACCTTGAGCAAAAAACAGGGGCAAAACTGAACGAAATCTCTCCCGATGGTCGCTTCACTATCAAAGAAGTAGAATGTTTGGCGGCTTGCGGTGGCGCACCTTGCGCACAAGTGAAGCTCAAAACTATGAACGGAGCGTACAAATATTACGAAAACCTTACCCCCGAAGTTATCGATAATTTGATGACGACAGAGTGGGTATAGCATGTATCCGAAAATAACACCAAGCTGTAGGGCGATTTTTTAATCGCCCTATCTTGTTTGTAATCCTATTATATCGAAAACTATTTTTCAATATGTTCAACCCAAAATACCTTTTATTGTGTATTGTAGTGCTTGCCTACTCTGCCTGCACCGAAAAGCCTACCGCGCAAGCACAAGGCAATAAAAAAGTAGATAGCCTTGCCCTGAAAAGAGAATTTCTCGAACAAGGCGAAGTTTTTTTTAACAATGACCGCCTGAAAGAAAAGGTACAGAGCCTCAACCTTTCGGATAGGGAAGTGATGGAATATTGCCGTAAGAACAAAGACACGGGGCTTCGAGCTAAGTTCATTGGCGCGGTTTATTCAGGCAAGGAATACAACGACAAGCCCGCTAAGTCGGAATTTTGGGCGGCGTATCGCTTCAATTTGTCTATGTTTGTCGAAACGGTAAGCATTGTACGCGAAGCAGGGCAAAAAACGTTCATGGACATTGGTTCGGGCAATGGCGAAAAATTGTTTGGCGCACTTTGTTTAGGTTTTGAGAAAGCCTACGGCTTGGAATACAGCGAAAAATCGTATAAACAAAGTTTGAAACATCTTGCCAACTTCACGAAAGAAACGGAGGTTACACTGGGAGATGCGCTTGCGGTTGATACGGCTTATTTCAAAAAAGCGGACTTTTTGTATATGTACTCGCCTATCAAAGACAACGACATGATGGCTTCGCTCTTTAAGCGTGCTATGGACAATATGAAAGATGGGGCTATCCTGCTCGAAGTGCGCTGTGTGTATGGCAAAGAACTTCGCGCCAAAACGGGCTATCTCGTTCCTACCATTTATAGTTGGTTAGCTATCAAAAAAGCAGATGGCAAATATTACTACAAAAACGTGATAGACTCCGCCTATAGCTACGACAGTGCCGACCATCGCGAATGGCAAGAACTGAAAAAGGGGTAATGCGTTTGTTGGTTTGTCAAATTTCTAAAAAAGTATAAAAACGTATTTTTCCCAAAAAACATTTTATTTTCTCATTTTGGGATAAAAGCTCAAAATAGTATAAAATTAAGTGCTTGATAATCAACGAGTTGTATTTGTGGCACACTATTCGAAAGTATATCTACAAAACTAAACGGTTTACATGGTTCTTAGCATAGATTAGGAAAAAGGTAGATTTTGTAGAATTGTTTAAGTTTTTGTTTGCTTTCGGAATCCCCTCTCAAGTCTTTTGGGAGGGAATTTTTGTGTTTACGCATTGAAAGCCGTTTCCATAGCTTCATAACCCTCTATAACCGCAAGCGAAGGGTAATGATTGACCATATCCACCCACAGATTTTTGCGAAAGTCGCGGGTTTGCGCCAAAAGCGTGTCGAGGTGCAGGGCTATTTGTTTTTCGGGTTCTTCCACAAAACTAATGGTGCAAATTTTTTCGCTGTTCAGCTTGAGCGAAATTTCAAAATGCTGGTACGGGCTGGCTATGATGGCTTCGGTAGCCTTGCCTGCCTGCAACTGCTGTGCGTGAAACGACAAATTGAGAGCCAAGTAGCCGAGTTCTACCTCGCTCAAGTGCAAACATTTCACGTGGTCTTTTTCATCAGTGAGGGCGAGGTCGCCATAGATGAGTTCTTCTAAGATGTCAGGATAGACAATCTGTGTAAAATCGACCAAATTACCGTCAGCCGTCCATTCTTCAGCATCAAAGCTGTAGGAGATGAGTTCTTGATACATACAAAAAGCGTGTTTATTTGCTTAGGTTTATGCAAATATACACGCCTTTTCTCAAAAAAACAAGGTATTTTTAGCCTTTTGGCTTCAAGACTATGAAAGGAATAATCATTTCCTCCAATGACAAACCGCCATGTTGGAAAGTATCTTTGTAATAATTGACGTAATAATTAAAATTGTTTGGGTAAGCAAAGAAATAATCTTCTACAGCAAAGACATACGAAGTAGAAAGATTGAGCTTGGGCAAATGAAAACGCTCTGGCTGTTGGGCAACCAATAGCTTGTCATCATCATAGTTCAAGTTTTTGCCTTGTTTGTAGCGAAGGTTCGTATTCACATTGCGGTCGCCTATGATTTTGAAAGGTCGCTTCACACAGATAGTCCCATGGTCGGTGGTCAAAACCACTTGCACCTTGCGCTCGCTTAGTTTTTTGAGCAAGTCGAGCAAAGGCGAGTGCATAAACCAGCTTTTGGTCAAAGAACGATATGCCGCATTGTCGGGCATTAATTCGCGTATCATATTGATGTCAGTACGCGCATGAGAAAGCATATCCACAAAGTTGAACACAATGGCGTTGAGTTGATTGTTCATCAAATTATCCACAATGTCCACCAAGTTTCTGCCTTGTTGCTGTGTAATGATTTTGTGATATGATATTTTGGCGTTGATTTTTTGCTTCTGAAGGTTTCTGCGCAAAAACTCTTCTTCGTTTAGGTTCTTGCCTTCTTCGTCATCTTCCTGCACCCAAATATCGCTATGAAATTTCGCCATGTCCGCAGGCATCATACCCGAGAATATGGAGTTTCTGGCGTGAATAATACGCGCTCTCTTCGGCTACCTGAAAATGCTCTTGTATCAATGGCTCAATCACGCGCCATTGGTCGTAGCGCAAGTTATCAATCAAGATAAAAAAGACAGGTTCGGGGTTTTTCAGCAACGGAAATACCTTTTTGCGCAATAGGTGAGGCGAGAGTATGGGGCGGTCTATGTTGGGGTCATTCAACCAATCATCATAATTTTCTTCGATGAATTTGGTAAAATTGATGTTTGCTTCGGCTTTTTGGTTCTCAAAAATCTCCTCCATGTCCTTGCTCTCCGTTCCCTCTATTTCGAGTTCCCAAAAGATAAGTTTCTTGTAAATCTCCACCCATTCCTCATAATCCATGCGCTCATTCATTTCCATCATCAGGTTGCGGAAATCTTGGCGGTAGCTTTGGGTAGTTTTTTCGGAAATAAGGCGTTTGTTATCCAAAATTTTCTTGACCGATAGCAAGATTTGGTTTGGATTGAGGGGTTTGATGAGGTAGTCGGCAATTTTCGCCCCGATAGCCTCCTCCATGATGTGTTCCTCCTCGCTTTTGGTTATCATGATAACAGGCGTGTTGGGCTTCTGTTGTTTGATTTGCGCCAACACTTCCAGCCCGTTCATACCGGGCATATTCTCATCAAGAAACACAATATCGAAGTTCTCTTCATCAAACTTCTCGAGGGCATCTGCACCGCTATTGACACCCACGATAGTATATCCCTTTTTCTCCAAAAAAAGGATATGAGGCTTGAGCAGATCGATTTCATCATCAGCCCAAAGGATTTTTGGTTGCATATAAAAAAATTAGGTTGGAGTAGCGGTAGGGAATGGGAGGATTGAAAGTTAAGAGTTGAAAGTTGAAGGTTGAGAGTTGAGAGTTGAGAGTTAAAAGTTGAGAGTTAGAGTTGAAAGTTAAGGAGTGTTTGATAATCGTATTCAGCTTTCGATAAATCAACTTTCAGCTTTCGATAAATCAACTTTCAACTATCTATGTACTTTTACAGAAACAGAGAAGAAACTGTGGTCAGCATTGACAGGGATATGTTGGGCGTGCAAGGGGTTTTCGGAGGTAAGGGCTACTTGTATCAAGCCAATGCCCGCGCCTTTGCTACGCTCACCGGGTGCGCCACTTCTTTTTTCGCGCTTGTATTCGCGCAAGGCATCTCTATCTAAAGTATTGATATGCTCGCAAGCATCAACCAATTCTTGGATATACTGATTTTCGACCAAGTTGCCACAACCAAACGTATAATGTTCAGTGCCACCTGTGATAAGGATAGTGCCTATACTTTCTTGGCGTTGTCCTACCATCTTCTTTTCGGCAGAGTAGAACAAGATATTTTGTGCCAACTCCATAAAGATAGCAAACAACTTACGGCTTGCCTTCGGGTTGTCCGAAAACTTATCGCGTATATCACGGCTTAGTTCAGCCATAATCACGTCAGTTACAGGACCTTTATACGATATAATCACGTTTTTATTGCTCGTGAACGTATAATAATCATACAAATTGAGTTCAGTATCCATATAGAGTAAGAAGTGAGAGTTTAAACGAAAATATTAACAGAGGCAAGTTAGCACCATTTTTTGAAAAACCAAAAATTTTTTTTAGGCATACTCCCATACTTGCCTACAAAGGTACGAAAAGGCAAGCTAATAATTTGATAATCAAAATATTAGCTCTGAAAAATTATTTAAAAATGATTCCAACCTTGCGCTTGTAAGGAAATATGATTGCCGTTCAAGGTATGTAAAAATATGCCTTGTTCGGCAGGCAAGCAGTAGCCTATGGGCGTGATGTGTGGGCTATTGCGCAGTTTTTCAAAGTCTTGTGGGCGAACAGTGAAAAGCAATTCGTAGTCCTCGCCTCCGTTCAGCGTGCAAGTCGTGATATCGAGATTGAACTCTTGGGCGGTGGCTAAGGCGGTTTCATCAACGGGTATTTTCTCCTCAAAAATGACCATACCGACCTTCGAGTTTTTGCACAAGTGCATCACTTCCGAAGCCAAGCCGTCAGAAATATCAATCATAGAAGTAGGCACAACACCCGCTTCTTGCAAGTCAAAAACAACGTCTGTGCGGGCTATGGGCTTGAGTTGGCGTTGAATGATGTAATCCTTGCCTGAAAGTTCGGGCTGAACAGTGGGGTTAGACAAAAATACTTGTTTTTCGCGCTCCAGCATCTGTAGCCCCAAGTACGCCCCGCCCAAGTCGCCTGTAACGCACAAAACATCATGCACGTTTGCGCCACTTCGGTACGCGATTTTGTCCTTGCCTACCCTGCCCAACACGCTGATAGACAATACCAAACCGCTTCGAGAGGTTGTAGTGTCGCCTCCTACTAAGTCCACTTTGTAGTCTTTGCACGCCACTTGCATACCCGCATAGAGTTCTTCTACAGCTTCTACCGAAAAGCGATTGCTCAAGGCAATGCTTACTGTGATGTGCAAGGGCGTTCCGTTCATAGCCGCAATGTCCGACACATTGACTGCTACCGCTTTGTAGCCCAAATGCTTAAGTGGACAGTAGGCAAGGTCGAAATGTACGCCCTCGACGAGCATATCTGTAGAAATAAGCGTAAGCGACTCGCCTCCATAATCCAGCACTGCACAGTCGTCCCCAATGCCTCGCAGGGTTTCAGGCAAGGCAGGCTCGAAGGGTTTTGCCAATCTATCTATCAAACCAAACTCGCCTAAGGAGGCAAGCTCGGTGCGTTCGTTCATCATAATAGCACAAAATTTTGCCCAAAGATAGGTATTTTTAGTTATTTTGCTTCTTTGGGAAGTGGAATAACTTTCACACCTTTCGTTTTTGCTCTTCGGTCAGGTCTGCCCATTCGATTTCGCGGTACGTTTCGGGAGTATAAACCACTCTTGCAAAATTGCGCACTACCAACGCGGTTTCTAACAGCTTGCCTCCTTCGAACTTGGCAATTTTATTTTTCCAAATTTCATTTTTCCGATAAAATGTTTCGCCCAATTTCAAAAACTCGTGTTCTTTCTCTTGCACGTGATAGGCGTAGGCAAGTTCAGAGTCGCAACGCAATTCGCCTTCCAAGCATTTCTCGCTCAACCAAAGGCGGATTTGGAAAGTATGAGGCGTGTCGTTTCGGAAACAAAAATCTCGATAGTTGAAAAAAATGGTCGCGCCACTGCCAAATGGCAACACGCGGTTTTCGTCAGGAAATGGGTCAAAACTATGATGATGCCTTTCTGTGATGCTCAAAGGGCTATGCAATACCAACCAATGCAAAAGGTTCGTGATTTGGCACAAACCGCCTCCTATGCCTGCCCTTGCCTCCCCAAAACTTAGCTCCATACCCATTTTGTAGCCTTTGGCGCGGGTAGGAAGCCCTACCAACTTGCAAAATGAAAAAGTTTCTTTGGGCAAAATCTGCACCCCGTCCAAGCGTTGCACCGCGATTTTGAGGTTTTCTACTTTGTTGTGTTGCAGTATCATATCGCTATCGCCCAATTTGCGAAGCAAAACCGATTGATGCTTCTTGACACGAAAGGGCAATTTTTCGCTTGTTTTGTGCTTTGCGTAGGGCGTTATGGAGCTATACCAATGCCAATAACGCCTCAAACGTTTTTGCCAAACAGAGAGGAAATACAAAAAAGGGTGGTATTGGCTTAGTAATTTTCTGCGTTGCATGGGGTAGGCAAGTAAAGGTTAGGCTTACCTACCAATACCAAAACAAAAGCAGAAAACAGAACGGATAAGGTAGTTTATGCCACCATGCGCCCATCTTCGCCTTTGGCGTAGCGGTCGCAGACCGTAATTAAGAGCCTGTTCAAAAATAACTTCGCTTGGTAGCCCCAGCGGGGCGATATCTTTGTAGAAATGACATTGTTACGATTATCAAAGCCCCGTAGGGGCGACATCTTAAGATTTCACCCCTACGGGGTTCTTGCTTGTGGAACGACTTTTCTACAAAGATATCGCCCCGCTGGGGTAAAAATTCGTTACCAAAAAATTTGAATAGGCTCTAAACAATGCGCCCATCTTCCACGCGCCAAATCGTATCTACTACTGCATGAGAGGCAACCAAAGAGTCGTGAGTAGTGAGCAAAAGCGTTGTGCCTGTTTTTTTCAGATTTTCGAACAGTGCTAAAATTTGCAGGGCATTTTCGCGGTCAAGGCTCGAAGTAGGTTCATCTGCCAACAGCAGGCGAGGCTTGTGTACGATAGCGCGTGCAATGGCTGTGCGTTGTTGCTCGCCTCCCGACAGCACATCTACTTTTTCGTGTAGTTTGGCGGTAATGTTGGCGAGTTCTGCCGACTCTTGCACTTTTCGGGCTAATTCCTTGTGGCTAAGGCTGTGGGGAATGAGCGGAAGAGCAATATTCTCGAAAACCGTAAAGCCTTGTATGAGGTGGAATTGTTGAAAAATCATACCAATATGTTCGCGCCTGAACGTAGTCAAAAACTTTTCCGACCACTTGCTCACCTTCTCGCCCAAGCAAATATACTCGCCTGAAGTGGGTTTGGTCATACAGCCCAAAATGGTAAGCAAGGTCGTTTTGCCCGAACCAGACGCGCCTTGTAATACAGCACACTTGCCTACCTCCAGCCGTAGGTCGATGCCCCGCAAAGCGTGATGTGCATTTTGCTTGCCTTGTTGAAAGGTTTTGGTAAGTTGGCGCGTTTCTATCGCTATCTCTTGCATATTGTTGCAAATTTACGAATATTTCCAAAATTTAGTACCCCACTACAGCATCATCACCGCGTTTGTCGCCCACACCTTGCAGTGTGCCATCAGGTTTGCGCAATATCGCCTCCACGCGCCCAATGGTTTCAGTGCGTATTTTGAAGCTATAGCCTTTTTTCTCTAAGGCTTTCATCACAGAGGCAGGCAAGACATTGTCGGGTTCGGGCTGTAGCGCATCGGGTAGCCATTGATAATGAAAGCGAGGCGCGTGTACGGCTTGTTTGAGCGTCATTTTGAACTCCCATACATTCAACAATACTTGCAAAATGGACGTGGGAATGGTAGAGCCTCCGGGCGTTCCGACTACCATAAACAGCTTGCCTCCCTGCTCCACAATGGTAGGCGACATAGAACTCAAAGGACGCTTGAAGGGCTGAATAGCGTTGGCTTCTGCACCCACTAAGCCGTATTTGTTGGGCTTGCCTACTGCCGAGCTGAAGTCGTCCATTTCATCATTGAGCAAAAAACCCGCGCCTTCTACCACCACACGCGAGCCGTAAGCGTCATTCAAAGTCGTGGTTACTGAAACCGCATTGCCCCATTTGTCCACAATACTATAGTGTGTTGTTTCTTCGCTGTCAGTAGGCGAGAAAGTTCCCGCTTTTACCTCTGTAGAAGGTTTTATTTTGTCCCAAACAAAATCGCTTATGCGCCTTCGTAGGTAAGGCGTACTCAACAAATTATCATACGGAACGGGATAAAAATCGGCATCTCCTGCATAGTGCGCCCTGTCTGCATAAGCGCGTCTTTCCACTTCGGCAATGGCTTGTATGGCTTCGGGGCTATGAAAACCGTATTTTGCCAAATCAAATTTGCCCAATTCCAACATTTTCAGGCATTGCAACAAAATCAAGCCTCCTGCAGAAGGCGTGCCTGCCGTGATGATGCGATGCCCTTTGTACTTGCCTACCAATGGTCTGCGCCACGTAGCACGATAATTTTCGAGGTCTGCAAACGAAATCAAGCCACCGCGTTTTTGCATTTCGCGCACTATGCGTTCTGCCGTAATGCCTTTGTAGAAGCCATCGCGCCCCAAGTCGCGTATATAGGCAAGGGTTTGTGCCAATTCTTTCAAATGGAGTGTATCACCCGTTTTCCACTTGCCTGCAGGGTGCAGTAGGCAAGGCGCGAAGGTGTTGTATTTGCGAATAGTATCTTGTTCTTTGGTCAGTCGTGTAGCTTCTTTTTCGGTGAGAGGCACGCCTTGTTGCGCCAATTTTCGGGCAGGTTCTACCAAGTCCGCAAACGGCAACGAGCCAAAACGTTGATGCAATTCGTACATACCCGCCACAGTACCCGGCACGCCCACCGAAAAATGCCCTTTGAGGCTTTTCTCGCCTACAGGGTTTCCTTTTGCGTCCACGAACATATCGCGGTAGGCAAGGGCAGGAGCTTTCTCCCGATAGTCGAGCATACCAATTTCGCCATTGGGTTTGCGATACACCAACAACCCGCCTCCGCCAATATTGCCCGCTATAGGATAGCAAACCGCTAAGGCAAACTCTACAGCTATGGACGCATCAAAGGCATTTCCGCCTTTTTTTAGGATTTCTATCCCAATTTGGGAGGCAAGCGGGTGCGCTGACACGACTACAGCGTTCTGATAGGTGCTATCCTTCGTTTGCGCCTTGCCTACAGGGGCAAATAAGGCTACTATGATGCAAACCACAACTGTAGTTTGGGCTACTTTTTTGAAGGAAAAGATAGGCAAGCCCGTTAAGGCGGTGTTAATCTGCTTGTAAAAATTACGCATGTAAGGATTAGGGAAATATATTCGAGCAAAGTTAGCAAAACTTGCACAAAACTTGCAATGTATCACATAGGTTTGTTGGCTACTTTTAAAAAAGCTCCTTCTCACACCAACACCGCAAAAAAGGGGTAAAAAAACATAAAATTATTTTGTAAAAATCTGAAAATGTGCTATCTTTGTAAACATTTTCAGCAACAAAATCACCCATTATATGAAAAGAATACTACTCATAACTTGTGTAAGCGTTTCATTGCTAACGGGTTGTGTATCATCTAAAAAATACAACCTGCTGGAGGCTGACTACCAACGAGCAGGAGAGGCGCAACGAGGCTACGAACAAGAGCATCGCATCTTGCAAGTGGAATTACAAGACTTAAAGCAAAAGGTAGCCCGCCTCGAGGCGGAAAATCACCAATTAGACAGCATCAACCACGGACTACATCGAAGGATTATGTTTGAAAATGCTGGCGAGAATTGGAAAGAAAAGTATGAAACGTTGCTACAGGCATACGAAAAGTTAGCCCCTGCAGAAAAAACACGAGGTGCGGAAGACAACAAAACCACGCCTGCAAACCCCAATACGACCAAATACGAGAAAAAAACAGGCAAAGTACCGCCTCCTATCGTAAAACGTGACAAGGCATACATAGCTCTCGAAAAAGCCAAAGAGGTAAAACTACCCGAAGCCACAAAAGAAGAGCCTAAGAAGGACGAAAGCAAGAAAGAAGAACCACCCAAAGAGAACACTGCCACCACGAAAGAGCCTGAAAAAATAGCGACCAACCAAGACCAAGAAACGCGTGTTACACAACTGAATACGCAAATTCAACAAGTATTGGATAGCTACAAATTGGGCGAGAATGTGAAGCAAAATCAATATCAAATGCAAATCACCATCTCTTTCAGTGATGACGTGTTGTTTGAAAATGAAGATGCCCAAAAATTCTCTAACACAGGCGAGGAGTTGCTCAACAAGTTGGTTTATACATTCAGCCAATACCCACGCCTTACCATAGATATTGTGAGCGAAGGAGATAAAGCTGACGAGAAAGTACAAAAAATAAGTCAGATGTTTAGCCAATACAACATCAAAACGCGCATCATTTCCAAAAACAGTGTGCCATTGGCGTTTGAAACATCAGGTACACAGAAGGCAATCAGTATGTTTACTTTGCGTGTGGAATAAATAAAGAAGGTTGTTCGAAAAACGAACAACCTTTTTTGTATTTCAAGCCCTTTGTGTTTTTGTAGGCAAGTAGGTAAGCTGTTTATGGCAACGTTATTGGTATGATAACCTCCGTTTTGTCCCACGCAAGCACAAGGTTCGCACCTTTATCAATTTTGACAAACGACATCACGAAAGCCTCGACTTCTGCCTTGCCTGCTTGTGCCACAACTTCAGTACGCATTACGTCTTTAGCTTCTTCATAAAAAAACGCGCCCCATTGTTCAGCGGTAGCGTTTAGAATGACTGTCCACTTGTCTTTTTGCGGAATGGTAAACAAGGCATAAGTTCCTTTCTTTACTTTTTTGTCACCCACTTGCACGTCTTGTCCAAACGTAATTTTGGTGGCGGCATTCGCGCCTGTGCGCCAAACCTTGCCATAAGGCACTAATTTTCCAAAAATCTCTCTGCCTTTTTTCTTCGGTTGGCAGTAGGCAAGTTCCACGTTCAGCCCATTTTCGGTAAACTTTGCGGTGGCGGGAGGGCTAAGCGTGCTGGTATAGGACAAATAACCTATCACAACCAACACCAACACAGCCACAACACCAAGGATAATGTATATGGTTTTTCTTTTCATAAAAATATAACCAACAGAAAGGTAGCTTAGTTCTTGGCTATTTTAGATATTTTGTCGATATTTGTACTTGCCTACATACACCAAAAACAGCATACATTACAAGAAATCAATTACAGCATTTGTTATCACTTTTTGAACTATATGAACGTCTATAAAACGCTTTATGCTACTATAGATTTTTTTGAGGAAAAATCTTTGTTACAGCATACTTGGTTACCTACTTCCGCACATATCAGCGAAGAAAGCTATAAGATGGAGGTTTTGAATTATTATAATTGCGTATTGGAGTTTCGCCCTATCCATGTGATTTTCGATTTGACAACTTTTTTCTACCCTATACGCCCCGAACTCCAACAATGGAGCAATGAAAATGCCACCGAACCAGCGATGGCATTGGGTTTGAAAAAAATGGCGATTGTAGTCGCAAAAGATTTTTTTGCCACCATTTCCGTAGAGCAAACCATAGAAGAATCCGCCAAGCTTTCTATGATAACACGCTACTTCAAAAGCCTTGAAGATGCCCAAGCGTGGGTACACGAATAAAAAAAGGCTACCCAAACGGTAGAGGCGATTGGTTCTGTTTTCTAACGTGAGTTCGGAAATAAAAAGGTTGCATACAAGCCCCAGCGGGGCGACATCTTTGTAGCACAACGGTTTAAGTCTTCCAAAGCCCCAGCGGGGCGA
>RDXI01000100.1 GCA_004292795.1 Bacteroidota bacterium
ATTGGGGCAGGGCAAAATCAAAATTACAGGCTTGCCGAGTGAATGGGCAGACGAACCCGCAGACGAACTTTTGCAAGAACTCATCTCGCAATACAGCACGCAAGCCCCTGCGTTGGCGTGGGAACGCTTTGATGTGTTGGCGAAGGCATTGGCAAAACGAAAGGCGTGGCGAACGCCCCAAATGATAGAAACCAAAGAGCTTAACTTGTTGATTGACAAACTTTTTGCTTCTTCGAACCCGAACTATACGCCTGATGGAGATGTGATTGTGAAGGTGTGGGGCATCAAAAGCATCGAGCAGTTCTTTCGTGGAAATTTCTAATTTTTCTAACTCCCATTTATGCAATTCTATCAGAAATTTGTAGGCAAGAGTGCTATTTTGTTGGCTGTGATGGCGTTGTCTATTTTTGTATTGGACAGACCATTAGCCTCTTTCATACATCATTACGCACATTTTTTGAACGAACCCGCAGGCGCGTTTACCAAAGTTTGCGATGCAATCTTTATGCACACATTTTACTCGTGGGGATTTTTGGCGGGAGTGGGAACGGTTTTGCTCTTTTTGCAGAAAAACAAGCTGTTTGGCGTGGTGTTTTTTGTAGTGATTTTGGTGAATGTTTCCGCCTCCCACATGACCAATACGCTCAAATCAACCTTTGAACGCTCTCGACCTATGCACTATCTTGAGAATACCAAAACGCCTGACTTTTTCAACAAGGAAGTCAAAGGATATGGTTTTCCTTCGGGACACGCTTCTTTTTATTGGAGTTTGTTTTTGCCTCTTGCGATGGTTTTTGGGCGATATGCGGGTTGGTTGTTGATAGTGCCTTTCCTCATTTCTGCCTCTCGAATGGCGCAAGATTTTCATTATTTGAGTGATGTTACAGGCTCTTATTTGTTGGTTTGGTGGCTTAGTTGTTTGTTGTTAGCTATTGCCGATAGGTTTTTAGGCACACAAAAGACTGCATCATAACCAAACAAAAACCAAAACACGCCGTTGTATGCGTATGCTTATCAAAGTTTGTGGAATGAGAGAAGCGGAAAATATCAAAGCCATTGACGCGCTCATGCCCGATTTATTGGGGTTCATTTTCTATCCGCGCTCCTCGCGTTATGTAGGCGAGGCAGACATCAGCTTGCCTACGCAGGCAAGGAAAGTGGGCGTGTTTGTGCAGGCAAGCATAGAGGACGTACTCGATGCAGTACAGCAATTTAAGCTTGCCTACATACAACTGCATGGAGGCGAAGACCTTGCCTACATCAAGGAATTGCGAAAATACTTAGATACTCGTTTTCAAGACAGGCAGACCATTTTTATTATAAAAGCCTTCAGCATAGACGAGAATTTTGATTTTGAAAGTATCCGAATATTTGAGGGACATTGCACTTGTTTTATCTTTGATACCAAAGGCGAAAAACATGGAGGCAACGGCAAAAAATTTAATTGGAACATTTTGGCGCGTTATACCTTGCCTACCCCTTTTTTGTTGAGTGGCGGTATTCGCCTCGAAGATGCCGAAGCGATAAAGGAAATAGCCCAAAAACACCCTGCTATGCGGGGCGTGGACATCAACAGCGGATTTGAAATCTCGCCTGCCCACAAAGACGCAAACGCCATAGCCGACTTTATGCAAGAACTCACTACAGAAATATATCCTAATTTTATCTATTACAGAGAAGATTAAACAAGCATTAAACCACTCCCTCACTCATTCACTCCCTCACTCTATGAACAAACCCATACAAGGCTTTTATGGCGAATTTGGCGGGGCTTTTATCCCCGAAATGCTATACCCCAATGTAGAAGAATTGGAGGCAAGATACGAAAGCATTATCCAAGAAAAAAGTTTTCAAGACGAATACCAACGCCTGCTTAGAGATTATGTAGGCAGACCGACTCCGCTTTATTTTTCCGAAAAACTTTCTGCCAAACACAAGGCGAAAATTTACCTCAAGCGCGAAGACCTGAACCATACAGGGGCGCACAAAATAAACAATGCCTTAGGGCAAGTGCTTTTGGCGGAAAGGTTAGGCAAAAAACGCATCATTGCCGAAACAGGCGCGGGACAACATGGCGTGGCTACGGCTACAGCGTGTGCCTTGCGTGGTTTGGAGTGCATAGTGTATATGGGTAGCGTTGATGTGGCAAGGCAAGCCCCTAATGTGCAGAGAATGAAGATGTTGGGCGCAACTGTTGTGCCTGTAGAAAGCGGAAGCAAAACCCTGAAAGACGCTACGAATGAGGCTATTCGAGATTGGATAAATAATCCTGTAGATACACATTATGTCATTGGTTCAGTGGTGGGACCACACCCTTTTCCCGATATGGTGGCAATGTTTCAGTCTGTCATTAGCGAAGAAATCAGGCATCAATTACAAGCCAAAGAAGGCAAGGAATTGCCCGATTATGTGATTGCGTGTGTGGGAGGCGGAAGCAACGCGGCAGGTGCTTTTTATCACTTCATCAATGAGCCAAGCGTGAAAATCATAGGTGTAGAGGCGGCGGGCTTAGGCGTGCATTCAGGCAAGACTGCCGCGAGTTTGGCGAAAGGTACGCAAGGCATCATACATGGCTTCATGACCAAATTGATGCAAACTTCTGATGGGCAAATCGTAGAGCCACACTCTATTTCGGCAGGCTTGGATTATCCAGGCATTGGACCTTTGCACGCGCATTTGTTTACTTCGGGGCGTGGCGTGTTTTTGAGCGTTACAGATGACGAAGCCGTGAGAGCGGGTTTCGAACTTACCAAAAGCGAAGGAATCTTGCCTGCCCTTGAGTCCGCACATACCCTCGCGGTCTTATCGCAACTTGCCTTCTCGCCTACCGACATTGTGGTTATCAATCTTTCGGGAAGGGGAGATAAGGATTTGACTACGTATTTGCAGTATTTTGAGTAAAAATAAAGGTACTCTGACAATTTTTGTGAAGGGCTGTTTGGTGAGGACACCAAATAGGGGTAAAACAGCTTAAAAAACCCAAGTTTGGTGTCCTCACCAAACTTAACACCATTACTCCACAAAAATTGTCAGAGAATCAAAATAAAAAATCCACCTCAGTTAAGAAGTGGATTTTTTGTTATAGTATAGTAGGCAAGCCTTTATACGCGCTCAATGATAGTCGAAACTGCCATACCACCGCCTACGCAAAGGGTAGCCAAGCCCATTTGCTTGTTTTGGCGTTCAAGTTCGTCAATCAAAACGCTCATAATCACCGCACCTGTAGCTCCAAGCGGGTGTCCCATAGCGATAGCACCGCCGTTAGGATTCATTTTAGCGTAGTCGATGCCCAAGATATCAGCATACAACATAGGCACAACTGCAAACGCTTCATTTACCTCAAAAATGTCGATGTCCGATATATTCATACCGTTTCTTTTGAGCAATTTTTGGGTAGAAGGTGCGGGACCCGTAAGCATAATAGTAGGCTCTGAACCAATCACCGCGTAAGAGTGTATTTTGGCACGCGGTTTTAGCCCTGCTTTCTTGCCTGCTTCTTCCGAACCGATAAGCAACAATGCCGCGCCATCAGATATTTGCGAAGCATTGCCTGCGTGGTGAACGTGGTTGATAGTAGCAAGTTCAGGATATTTTTGGAGCGCGAGTGCGTCAAGTCCTCCCATTTGACCCATCATTTCAAAGGCAGGTTTGAGTTGCGCAAGCGACTCCATAGTGGTTTCGGGACGTATTCCTTCATCATTTTCGAGAATAGTCAATCCCAAGTTATCTTTTACAGGCACGCGCCCTTTGTTGAAGTGTCCGTTTTGTTGGGCGTAAGTAGCTCTGCGATGCGATTCTACTGCAAATTTATCTAATTCATCACGCTTGTAGCCGTATTTGGTGGCTATCAAGTCAGCCGAGATACCTTGAGGCACAATTTTGTGCTTGCCTATAATTTCGGGGCTTGTGAAGAGCGCGCCTCCGTCGAAGCCCATAGGCACACGCGACATAGACTCCACGCCACCCGCAATCACAAAATCATACATACCTGCCATGACGTGGGCAGAAGCCATATTGATAGCCTCCAACGCAGAGGAGCAAAAACGGTTGATTTGTACGCCTGCCACGCTTTGCGCATAGCCAGCCTCGAGTACCGCAGTACGCGCAATGTCAGAGCCTTGCTCGCCTACAGGGGTAACACAGCCCGCAATCACATCATCTACGAGGCTTGTGTCCAAGTTGTTGCGCTCATGGATAGCACGCAAAAGTGTTGTAAGAAGTGTTACAGGTTGAACTTCGTGCAGTGTGCCATCTACTTTGCCACGACCACGTGGAGTGCGCACTGCGTCATAAATATATGCGATTGCCATACGATTTTTGGATAAAGAGTAATTGAAGGTACAATAGTATGCAATCCTACTATTTTTTCAAAGAAAAAGTGAAAATATTTTTTTGGTGTGTTTTGTAAGTATTTGATAATGAGTGTTTTATATTTTTTGAAAGTGCATAAAAAAGAAACCCTTTGGCGTAGGGTTTCTTGTAGGCAAGTTTTTTTTCAATCATACAAACGAAAAAGTGCTTCACGTTGAATTAAGTAGTGTACCACTACAAATTTGTTATTTTCTTGAAACAATACTATTTTTACAATAAAAAACTATATGCGTTTTATAGCCCGTTTCACAACGACAGAGGTGGAAGATTTAATGAAATATCTCACTACTTATCCATTAAATGACAAGGAATGTGTTCGGTTTACTGCTGTGCGTCTGAACAGCGAGCAAGTTCCGATAAGTGAGCTGTGTGACATCTTTGAAGTAAGTCGCAACACAGTGCAATCTTGGCTCAAACGCTATGAAAATGGTGGTTTTGAATCGTTATTAGACACACTGTAAGCAGTCTTTGTCTGGTAGATGCTAACATTATTCGCCAAGCGGTTTCTCTGTATCCACAAGATTTTACCCAAGCAGTTGGCTATTTGGCAGAAAAACATAATGCGTGTGTCCAAGAACTTGCGCAGATGCGCCTCCAAGCACAACAAGGCGAGATAGAACTATGGTTCTGAAACCTGTGTAGGGGTGTATTTCAAATTGTCGCACTCGAACCCTCTCTAAAATGGAGAGGGCAGGGTAAGGTCATAAAAAAGCAACAATTTGAAATATACCCTATACAACTTGCCTACCTAATGCCTTGCGTAGGCTTCGAGTAGGCAAGGAAAAACGCTATTTTTTGAAAATATAAAACGTGAAAAAATAAATAATACCTCCAAATAAAACGCTATTTTTGAAAATATGAAACGTGAAAAAATTAAAATATAACCTGAAAATAAACACCTAAAAGCAAAAATATAACCATCATTTTTCCACGTTATTAGTCGTAGCATAACGCTACAATTTACAAAATAACAAGCGGGGTTTAGATAATTTGGTTGTTGTTGCCTTGTATAGTTGTGTTGTTATCGCCAATAGTTATGTTAATGTTGATGTTTGCGTTTCCTAAGTTTGGAACACCATCATATTTAGCAGAGGCTAAAACTTCCTCTATGTCATCTATAATACTTTTAGGCGCATCAAAAATAGCATTTTTGGCACTTGTGATGAGCTTTTCTATAGGTGTATCTCCGCTAAAATGTTGTTGTATATAGTCCGATATTTCACTATTATTTCTGTTTTTAGCCAAAAAATTTGCAAAAGCCTTTACTTTTTGTTCAGGAATCTTAGGGATTTTCATGCTTATCGTTCTTTGGGGTGTAAGATGTTAGTAATGTGGCACTATTGGCTAAGTAATGACGTATATTTTTGATGATGGCAAGTTTTTTTAGGGTTTCTCTATGCTCTTCTTTTTGTTTTTCTGTCATACTTTCCATTTGAGCGTTGCCCTCTTTGGCTATTTGCAGTAGCTTTTTAAGTGCATCTTCTTGTTGATATTCTTGATAAATTTCCCATGATTTCACTCCAAACTCTTCTTCTAAACCAAAATCAAAAACTTCTCGATAAATCTCTCTGTAGGGAAGTCCCCAAAAACTATGTTCTTTTACCTCCAGCGTATGCTTGCCTGTAGTTTCGTTATAGCCCAAGCGCACTACTTGTCCATTTTCCGCATCAAGTTCTAATAAAGGGCTATGCGAAGCCACAATAAACTGCACATTCGGAAAAACATCAAGCAACACGCGGAGCAAGTCGCGCTCAAGCGTGGGGTGTAGGTGAGCATCTAATTCGTCTATGATAACCGTTCCGTAGGCTTCTTCTATCTTGTCGGGTTTTTGTGAAGCGTCCAAACTGTAATAATAAGACTCCAAACCTTTGTAAATAAACCCTACAATCGTCAAAATAGAAATAATGCCTGTGGAGGCTTTTTGAATGGGAATTTTGTTTTTTTCTGCTTCGGGGTGTTTGATGTCTGGCACTACATACAAGATTTTTCTGAACGTATTGCGTGGATTTACGCCTACACTGTACAAGCGAAAAGACAAGCCCAAGCTCTCAAAAATGCGGTTTATAAGCCTCACGATAGGAATTTCAGCCAATTTTTCAGGAGTTTTCTCCTCGCCTGTTACTATCTCGGAAAGCAACGCATCAAGCAAGGTGTTGCAAGTGCCATGAGTTAGAAAATCTTGATTACATTGCAATATAAAATTATCTGTATGCTCGCCTTGCGCTATACTTTTGTTTTGTGAATTTATGAACCTTGTTGCAGATATCACGATAAGGGGATTAACATGAGCTACATCAAAAATATTTTTCCCATACCAATCAAATCCTTTATTTTTTCGACTAAAATATTTCCAATAACCTAATTCATTCTCTAAATATTGATGTTCGCGTATGCAAATTTTTGTTTCTAATTCTTCACGCATGATGCCTAACTCTGCTATGTCACCTTTTCGTTCTGAAAATAATTCATTTCTTAATTCTTCAACAATATCAAAAGATTGAGTTGTTCGGTTGATTGCCATAAAGGATAACATACGCAACAGCAAGGTCTTTCCGTAACCATTCTTGCCTGAAACAATATTTAGTCTTGGATTTAAATTCCAAGTAAACTTTTCAAAAAAAATGTGATTTTGTATGTTGAAAGTATCAATACAAAAACCTGTATATGAATATTTTTCTATTTTCAGGTCTTCAAACGCCTCTCTAATAATTATATCAGAGTATTTTAATTCAAGTGATAGATTAGAAAACTTATCATAGAAAGATAGTTTTTTATTTTCTTTGTCATTAGACCTTATAATAGTTTCATTAAAAGCACCACCTTTGCGTCGAGAAATGGCGTATTTCTGTGAAATGAGTGTATCTATACTTTTAACAAAATCTTCGGCTATATCTTTTTCTATAGTTTCAATATGCTGTTTATCTGATGGAAACCTCTCGACTATGGGTAATTTGAATGTATAATAAACTTTATCGTTCTCAATACTTATGCCTTCAACTTTTTCTATTACACCATGACCATACTCACAATACGTATAATCAGGCACTAAAACATACTCCCCTACTTCAAACAGAGGGGCAGGCAAGTTCTCGTTTTTGGGGTTGTCAGACATAGCAGTAGGGGTTAATTGTTCTTGTTGCAATATTACAACAAAACACGCTTATTTGCAAATGTAGGCTGTTCCCCCTAAAAAAAATTCGTTATCGTATCCCCCAGCACGCGGATAATCTTGTAATACGTTTCGTCCTCGCTCCATTCTATCAAGTCCGTATTGATGTAAATGGTAACCACGCTTGCGAAGGTCGTTTTGGCGAGGTATTGATGCAGGCTGTCTGGCTTCGTGTTGTCGTAATGCTTGTGCATAGCGAAGGAGTAATTGTAGCCCTCTTTCTCAAAGTTTTTGCGCAATTTTTCATAAAAATTCTCCAATAAAATGACGTTGCGCACCGTGCAGTTTTCCTCCTGAACCTTGAAGCCCTCCTCATTGAGCTTGCCTCCAAAGTGTATGTTAAAATCCTCGCTTAAGCCCATAGAACTCTTGAAAATAAACACCATCTCATGCGGTTCTATCACTTGCTTGAGGTCATTTTTGAAGTCAATAAAGGCTTTCGGAACGCCTTGTGGGTGTTCAAGCGTGTAGGCGTGATTGCGCGAAAAGCTGAACGCATAATCCACATTCATGTCGTCATGCTCGCCATACATTTCATTTGACACATAATCCGCCTCGATGTATTTGGCAAGGTGTGCTGTAAAATGCCCGATAGCGTGTTCTGCGTGGCTCATAGGCGAGATAACCGCCACCTCCGAAGAACGGTTGATATAGCAACCATAAGAGCGATTAAGCTCAAAATGTTCCAATACTAATGTATTCGCAAAACGTTCATGCTTCGTATTTTTCTTGTAGCGCACCCGCAAGCCCGATTGCCTTTGGATAGCCTCAAAAATATCTTCTTCCGAAATTTGTAGCCTGCTTTTGAGCGTAATTAAATCTATAGTGCGGTGAAAGGTACTGACCGCGTCTATTTTGTGTCGGCTGGTCTGAAAGGCTTTCCTGATGCGTGCCGCGTTGGTAAAGGCACTTTCGAGGCGCGTATTGCGGTGAATTTCTTGCACAAAACCCGCAGAGATAATACCCGAAGGCAAGGCTATCAAACCCACGCCAAGCAAAGCCGTTATCGCGCCTAAGACCTTGCCTAAATCCGTAAACGGATACATATCGCCATAGCCTACCGTTGTGAGCGTTACGACTGCCCACCACATAGACTTAGGTATGCTCGAAAAATTATGCGGTTGCACTTCATTCTCCAGCATATACATCAAACTTGCCGACACGACCATCAACACAATAATCGTAAAGACGATAACCTGCAAATCGGAACGTTTTTCGACCACAACCTTGATAAGCATACGCAAAGAGGACGAATAACGCCACAACTTCAGCAAGCGAAACAAGCGGAACAAGCGAAAAGCGCGTACTATGCGCAAATCTTGGTAAAAATTGGGGAAAATAAGGGGTAGGTAAGCAGGCAAGAACGCAAGCAAGTCAATGATTGCCATAGGCGAACTCATATAACGCCACCTACCGCGCCAATTTTTCGGATAAGCACTCGACTCCGTGATGCACCACAAGCGCAACAAATATTCCACCGTAAAAATGCCCACCGAAATCGACTCAAACCTCTCGAAATATGCACCAAACGCCTCATAAATAGGCTTTACCGTTTCCAGCACAAAAGCCGTAACGTTCAAGAAAATAAGCGTTTGCATGATATAATCAAATTGCTTTCCCCACACCAAAAACTTGCTTTCGCGGGGGGTAAGGTCATTTTCATAATCATGCGCATCAAGAATAAGGTATATCTTACGGCGGATAGAGAGAGGTCTGTTCATATTGCAGAAGCTACCAGAAAAAATGCAATTTCTTTGCCGTTTTCCAAAAGCAAGTAAAAATACTTGGAGGCAAGCCCGTTTGCTACCCTTCTTTTTGGTCTGTCGGCTCTGCGTCTTGCGGGTTCAGGTAGTCCTCTTGTCCCAAATTGCCAATGATAAGGCGGTTGCTTCGGTCATAGCTAAAGTAACTCCACATCCAGCTCATCAACACCAACAGGCGGTTTTTGAACCCTACTATCGACATCAAATGCACAAACATCCACACAAACCACGCGAAAAAGCCCTGAAACTTAAAACCTTTCAAATCCACTACAGCGCGGTTGCGCCCTACGGTTGCCATGCTCCCTTGGTCGTTGTACTTAAAGGGTTTCATGGGTTTATTTTTAAATTTGTTTTTCAAGTTTTTGGCAAGTAGGCGAGCCTGTTGCATAGCAGGAGGCGCGAGCTGTGGGTGTCCGTTGGGCGTTTCTGTGGTAATCATTGCCCCAATATCGCCCAATGCAAAAATATTTTCAAAACCCGCTACTTGATTAAACTCATTGACTTTCAAGCGATTGCCTCTTACTATAGCTTCAGTAGGCAAGCCCTCCAAAGGCTTTCCTGTAACACCTGCCGCCCATATAAGCGTCTTGGTGCGCATTTTCGTATCATCATGGAACGTGGCTGTATTGCCATCAAACGCCTTTATTCTGCTTTTGAGGTGGATTTTCACACCCATACGCTCTAAAAATTCTTGCGACTTGCGCCCCGCAGGTTCGGACATCACGCCAAGCAACCTATCGCCACTCTCTACCACGTGAATATCCATTTCCAACAAATTCAATTCGGGATAATCTCTCGGAAAAATTCTATTTTTCAATTCTGCCAATGCACCCGCCACCTCTACGCCTGTGGGACCTCCGCCCACGATGATATAATCCATGTACGCATTGCGCGACTCGTCATCAGGCGCGAGCAAGGCAAGCTCGAAATTTTTGATAATGCGATTGCGCAAAGCTACCGCATCTTGAATACTTTTGAGGCTAAAGGAGTTCTCGCCTATATCGTTCATGCCATGAAAGTTGGTAATCGTGCCTGTAGCCAATACCAAATAATCATAATGCAATGCGCCTACAGAGGTTTCTATGTATGTTTCGGCAGTATTCACACGCAACACTTCGCCAAGGCGAAAATAAAAATTGCGCTGTTTACCAAATTTTTTACGGAAAGGATATACTATAGAGGTTGTTTCCAAACCCGAAGTAGCCACTTGATAGAGCAAAGGTTGGAAAGTATGGTGATTGTTTTTGTCGAACAATACTACCTGCACATCAACATAGCGCAACGCCTTCACAAGCTCCAAACCTGCAAAACCGCCTCCTACAATGACTACACGCGGCTTGCCTATATCGGGAATACGGGTATCTACAAAATTAGACATTTTCAAAAAGTGCGAATTGTACTATAACTATTTTCTGCAAAGATAAGCGTTTTGTGTGGGTTTTGCTAATGCAATGTGAGTTTAACATAAATAGCTCCCCAAATAGGCATATACAAGCCTTTGGTGGGTGTTGTTATTTCGTAAAACATTGAATAAGAACCTCTTGCAAAAGTGGCTCGGCGAATTTTATCATAAATTCTTGATGCTCAATATTAGCAGGTGAGAGGGAAAACTCACCTATTTTGTTGTGTGCTATACAACACCTTATGCGGTATATCCAATATGAAACCATTTTTTTCATAAAAGAGTCATAGTTGGGCTGTAAATCACTTTCATTTACTCCATTTTTCACAACAAACTTGCCATTGTTATTTTTTTTATAGAAAGTATTTTCAGCGAATGTGTTTGATATACCCATTTGAAAAAACTTTGCATCCTTATCTGGATTACTCTCTTTTCCATACTCAAAAAAAACTTCCTTTGCTAAATCCTTGAATAACGCGGCTTTATTGATATATAGTATAACATTTGGTAGGTTTTTTATATTTTTTGCAATCACATACTGTAATTTTTCAACTTCTTTTGAATTTCTATCATAATTATTTAATATCTGAACACTTTTATTGTATTTGTTCCTATCAGTAGCTAATGCTCTTGCTTTGATAATTTCCTCAACTGTTTGATAATCAAATAAAAGTTCTAAAAGCTGATAATTTTTTAAAAATCGTTCAAAAGGATAAATATGCAAAATAGCCTCTTGCGCAGTAACTTGATGAAAAGGTGTAGGTAGTTCGAGGTTGGGCAGGCAAGTTATACCTGTTTTGACTTGTTTTTGGGCATCTTCTACTACTTTGTCATCTTCATGGTAAAAACCACCCCAAAGAATGGAAGTTTTTTTGTATTTTTCGATGTACTCCTCATAAAATTGCTCTTCTATAACGAGATAATCTTTTGAGAGCTTGTATGAAATGTTTAATTGTGCTTTATCAACATCAACCAAATAAGCGCACATTTTAGGTACAGACATATCTATGCTATCTACAATTTGCTCATTATTAGAGAAGTAAATATGCCCTATAACAGTATTATCAAGGAACTTTACATCGATAACAGCAGGCAAGTCGCTTCCATTTTCCCAAGATTGGTAAGATACATTGACAAAGATAGGAAACACAACCCACCCTCCTACAAAGGTGTGATTGTTCCTTATGGACGCTTCAAATTTAGAAAACCCTAATTCGCTTTGCTCTTCAGGTGTTAAATCTTGTAAATCTTGGTAAATTTGTTCGATAGTCATAGTAATAAGAATGTTTTATTTATTTGGATAAAGTGTTTCATAAAGATCTTGCCAGCATTGTTCAAGAGATGATTCGCCACCAAGCATAAAAAACTCGCGAAAGCCTTTGAAAAGAAACTCTTTATAAGCTAAACCCAAGTTTTTCTTAGAAGCTGGTATCGTATCTTTTAGTTCGTTATATTTTTCTACCGCTAAAAAATCACCAACAGGGTTGTTTATCAAACTATTAAGAGCCTCTTTTATACGAACTTGTTTATTGGGTGTTTTATTGCCGTAGTTTGCTACGCAAGCAAAAAAAGCGTTCATAGTACCTTCATCTGCCAAGAAATGTTTTGTTGTGGTATTTTCAGCTTGGTTGGCAAAATAAAGTTCGTCTAACTTCATATAAAGGTTAAAGTAATCTTTGAAGTCCATAAACTCCTGACTCATATCGCTATCATCACTCCTTTCTCTTCCTGTAGAAAGGATGTCTCTTGCTACAGCTTCCAGTTTAAATAAACCTTAAAATGTGTTAAGTAAATCCATTAAAGGAAAGTTACCTGACATGGTGGGGATTTCAGATAAGTCCACTC